>DAIDHB010000212.1 GCA_027452145.1 Planctomycetales bacterium | reverse complement strand
GCCCGCCGAGAGCCCGATCGTCCCGGTCGTGCTGGGCGAGCCCCAGCGTGCCCTGGCTGCCTCGGCGATGCTCGAGGATCACGGGCTGCTGGCCGTCGCGATCCGGCCGCCATCGGTGCCCCCCGGCACCGCTCGCCTGCGATTCGCCTTCTCGGCGGAACACGATTCCGAACCGATCGAGCGCGCCGCGGCCCTTCTGAAGCGACACGGCTATTCCTGAACCCTCGTGACCCGATCCATGGATCATCTCTTCATCACCGGAGTCGGCACGGGCGTGGGCAAGACGCTCGTCACCACAATCCTCTGCCACCAGTTGCGGGTCGCGGGACGCGCAGTCTGGGCCGTGAAGCCGGTGGTCTCGGGCTTCGATGAACGCGACCCCGAAAGCGATCCGGTGCTCATCCTGCGAAGCCTCGGCGTCGATCCCTCGCCGGAGCGAATCGCGTCGATCTCGCCCTGGCGGTTCGCGGCCCCCCTCTCGCCCCACGACGCGGCGAGGCGCGAGGGGCGGCGGGTGACCATCGACGAGATCCGATGGTTCTGCGACAGGCCGGCGGGCACCCCAGGCCCCTCGTCGATCGTGCTGATCGAGGGCGCCGGCGGCGTGATGTCGCCGGTCGCCGAGGACGGGACCTGCCTGGACCTGTTGTGCCGGATCGGTGCCTCGGCCATCGTCGTGACCGGCACTTACCTGGGCGCGATCAGCCACACCCTGACAGCCATCTCGGCCCTGGAATCGCACAGGATCGGGATCGATGCCCTCGTCGTGTCGGAGTCGTCCGAAGGCGTTGGGCTTGCCGCGACCGTCGAGGCGCTGCGACACTACGGCAGCCGCCGCCTCCCGATCCTCGCGCTGCCGAGGCTCGCGGGAAGCCCCGAGGACCGCTGGCGCACGGCGCCGCCGCTAATTGAAGTTGTCCCCGAATTCGACCATGATTGATCCCGATCCACCGCCGGAATGGTACGCCCGCGGCCTGCCCCACGCCTGGCTGCCGTACTGCCAGATGAAGCTTGCCCCGCCGCCCCTGCCCGTCGTGCGGACCCACGGCTGCCGGATCGTGCTGGCCGACGGACGCGAGCTGATCGACGGCATCGCCTCGTGGTGGAGCGCCTGCCACGGCTATAATCATCCTCACATCCGAGCGGCCGTCGAGCGGCAGCTCGCGGCGATGCCGCACGTGATGTTCGGCGGCCTGGCGCACGAGCCGGCGCTCAGGCTCGCCGCGAGGCTCGCGGCGATGGCGCCGCCCGGCCTCTCGCGCGTCTTCTTCGCCGATTCGGGGTCGATTGCCGTCGAGGTCGCGCTCAAGATCGCGCTCCAGTTCCGGCTCAACCGGGGCCAGTCCGAACGGACGCGCTTCCTCTGCTTCACCGACGGCTATCACGGCGACACCCTGGGCGCGATGGCGGTCTCGGACCCGGCGCGTTCGATGCACCGGGCGTTCGCGGGATGCCTGCCACGGCATCACGTGGTCGACATTCCCGCGGACCCGTCCCGGCTGGCGGACCTCGACCGGTTTCTCGCCCGCCATGCGCACGAGATCGCCGCGATGATCGTCGAGCCGCTGGTCCAGGGCGCCGGCGGGATGCGGTTTCACTCGCCCGAGGTACTCGCCGGGATGCACCGGCTGGCGAGGGAGCACGACGTCCTGTTCATCGCGGATGAGATCGCGACAGGCTTCTGGCGCACGGGAGATCGGCTCGCCTGCGAGACGGCCGGGATTCGCCCGGACATCCTCTGTCTGGGCAAGGCCCTGACCGGCGGCACGATAACGATGGGCGCCACCCTCGCGACCGAGGATATCTTCACGGCTTTCCTCTCGGACGACTGGGACGCCGCGCTGATGCACGGGCCGACCTTCATGGCCAACCCGCTGGCGTGCGCCGCGGCGAACGCGTCGCTCGACCTGTTCGAGCGCGAGCCGAAGGCCGATCGGGTCCGGCAGATCGAGGCGCGGCTGCGTGAGGGGCTCGAGCCGTGCCGCACGTTGCCGGGGGTCGTTGATGTCCGCGCCCGGGGTGCGATCGGGGTCGTGCAGCTCGAGGAAGGCACGGATATCTACTCGCTACGCCCCCGATTCGTCGACGAAGGGGTCTGGATCCGGCCGTTCAAGGACGTGGTCTATCTCATGCCGCCCCTGGTGATCGATGACCACGATCTGGATATCCTGGTGTCGGCCGTGCGGACCGTCCTCGCCGCCCGGCGATGAGCGCACGGCGGTCGTCGCCTCAATCGTTTTGCCGCGAAAGGTATTCCTCTGCCATGCTGTTTGCGATGCGATTGCTGGTGATCGGCGCGATCCTGCTCGTCACGGGCCCCGGCTCGACCCGGGGCCAGGAGCCGGTCGCGGCGGCGGTCGAGACCACGATGGCCACCCACGGCGACGAGATCCGCCAGCTTGCCTACGACGGGCGGATGGCGACCTTCTTCGCCGCGGAGAAACCCGCGTCGGCCGACGACCACTTCACGATGGTCTTCGAAAAGCCGGTGATCGTGAAATCGATCGTCGTGACCACCGGCCGGCCGGATGGAACCGGCAAGGTCGACGAGGGCGCCCTCGAGATCTCGGCGGACGGTAAGATGTTCCGCAAGCTCGCCGACTTCAAGGATGGCATCGCACGCGGCGAGGAGCGCAAGGAACCGGTCCGCGCCATTCGGATCCGGCCGGGCGCGACGACCGCGCCGATCGCCATCCGCGAGATGGCCCTGGTGACCGATCGACCCGTGCCGGTCTTTCGCTACCCGGTCGAGTTCGTCGTCGACACGACCGACGCGCCCGAGCTGAAGGAATGGGCCGAGGACGTGGCCCGTACGTGCGAGCGGGCCTATCCGATAATCAACGACGAGTTGGCGAGCGACGGGTTCATGCCTCCTCGCGTCATCCGGATGACGATCTCGAAGTCCTATCGCGGCGTGGCGGCGACCGGCGGGGACCGGATCGTCGGTTCGGTCGATTACTTCAAGAATCACCGCAAGGACGTCGGCGCGATGGTCCACGAGACCGTGCACGTCGTCCAGTCCTACCGGCGCGGCAAGCGTCCGGGCTGGCTGGTCGAGGGCGTGAGCGACTACATCCGGTTTTTCAGGTACGAGCCGGGCCATCTGGGGCGAATCGACCCGCGCACCGCGCATCACGACGGCGGCTACCGCGTCTCGGCGGCCTTCCTGGCGTATCTGACGGCCAAGTACGACCCCGAGATCGTCCGCAAGCTCAACGCCGCCATGCGCGAGGCCCGCTACGAGGAGGGCCTGTTCGAGAAGCTCACCGGTAAGGACCTCAAGGAGCTCGACGACGAGTGGCGCGCGACGCTCCAGCCCTGACCTGGCCCGCGTCAGAGCTTCCAGGCGATCCCCCACCGCAGGTCGGCCGTTTGCCACTTCAGTCCGGCCTTGCGGTGGTAATAGTAGATTCCGAGCAGACGCATGACGACCATCTGGATCCAAAGGAACGCCACGCAGCAGGGAAGCGTGAATAGCATATAGGTCCAGTAGGCACGCGGGCGGATCCAGAGCGAAAGCGCGACCGCGCCGCCGAAACCGCCGAAGGCGACGGCGATGAGGCCGCAGAGCGCCAGGAACAGCGGACCCAGCCGCACCACCGCCAGCAGCACTCCCCACGGCATCGCGGCGAACGTGTCGTCGTGCAGGAAGCTCAGCATGAGCGCGGCCAGGATATACGGCAGCGCCGCGGCGGCCAGCACCGCCACAGCCCACGACGGCACCCCGCCCGGCCCGGACGGGCCGGCCAGCCAGATCGCCGGGGCGAGCGGCAACGCCAGCCCCAGCACGATCCAGACGAACCATGGGCTCAGGCCGGTGAGGAAGCCGTCGAAATTGCGGTCGGGCATGCGCGGAGGGGCGACCTCTCCCCCCGCGCTCGTGACGAGAATCCGGCCGAGGTACTGGAACCAGTACGCGACGATCATCGGCAACAGGATCACCACCGGGACCACGGCGAGGATGACGAACAGCATCCCGAGCAGGGCACCGCCCATGGAGCTCGAGTCGCTCATGACCTGGAGGCAGTACTCGGCGACCATCACCCCGAAGATCCAGAACAGGCATCCCATCGAGCCGACCATCGCCAGACTCTCCGCCCCGCGGAGCGGATACAGGAAGCTGATTAGCCAGCCCCTCTCCGGCTGCGAAAGCAGGGGCAGGAGGCCGTCGGCCATCGGCATGACCTTGCCGGATGGACTCCGATCGGGGCGTGACGATCGCCGTTTCTTCCTCGCCCGCGCGGGCTGGAGCACGATCTCCGGCGGGGGGCGAAGCGTCCCCGGCGTATCGGCGAGGTCGATCTCGGGCCGCGGCTCCGGCTCGCCGGCCGGCGGCGGCACCTCGAGCCGGCCGCCGCACGCCGGGCACCGCCCCACGCGGCCCGGCCGCGCGCCCGGTGCCCTGATTCGCATCCCGCACCCGCACACCAGGATCGGTACTTCCATCGCCCCTCCCACACCAGTCGCGGCAAACGCCCCGGATGACGGCCGAGGACCATGCTACCCGCACGGTCGCCGCGATACCAGGACAACTGTCATGGGAAGGGCCGCTCGATGGAGAGAAGGGCGCAAGGAAGGAGGGCGTGGTCCCCGCCGGAGCGAGTCCCACGCCCTCTCTTCGGATTCAAGACGTTTCGACGCCGGTCCGGCCGACTTCACCAGCCTCGGAACGGCGTATGGCTGGGCACGAGGACAGAGTCATGGGCGTCGATGCCCGGCCGGGGCTGCTGGTTATTGTTGAGGTAGAGGTCCGGGTCGACCGGGCTGACCATCCGGGTGCGAAGCCATCGGACGCTGCTGTCGCTGAACAGGACGTTCTGGCCGCGACCGCCGTGGTTGATGCTATTCCCGTCCTTGATCCGAAGGCCGTCGTGGTTGGGCTGATCGGCGATCACCGGGATCTGCGAGGAGGCCCGGTCGTCCAGCGCGCCGGAGGCCTGCGACGTGTGCCGGTAGCCGATGTTGTAGCCGTAGTCGAACGAGACCAGGCGATTGTATCGCTCGCCGTCGGTGCGACGGATCTTCTGGAGCTGGTCGAACCCGACGAGATCGGAGCCCACGTGGGGGCACGGGCCGTTGCACGGGCAGTCGAGCAGGCTCGCGTCGTCGAGCACGCCGGCATCGTGGAGGATATAGGCGAATGCACCCGCCGGGATGTCGGCCTGGTTCGAAGGCGGATACGGCATGAGCTGCTTGATCGAGGTGTACTGGCCCAGGCTGTTGCCGAGCTGCTGGAGGTTGAACACGCAGCCCGCCTGGCTCATCCGCTCGCGCGACCGCTGCACGGCCGGCAGCAGTGTCAACACGCCGGCGACGAAGATGCTGGCGGCGACGGCGAAATCGGCCCAGCGAAAAGGGACGCGGACCGGCACGAAGTCGGCGAACGACGCCGGCCGCCTCCGGTTGCGGGCGACGAAGGCAACGGTCCGCCGCGCCAGGTCCGGCGGACGCTCGAATGAGTTCCCGTCATCGCAGAGCCGGTGGATCGCCCGTCGGAGGCTCTCGACCCGGGCCGCCGATTCGGCGTCCTCACCGAGGGCCCGCTCGAGCCGCTCGCGCTCGGCGCCCTCCACCTGCCCCAGGACGTAATCGATCATCTCATCGGCTTTCATGGCGTCACTCATCCCCGTCTTGCCTGGCCGCCCGGGCCATCTGCTGGAGCTTCTCGAGGGCGGCGTGCAGGCGTGACTTCACGGTCCCCACCGGGATCTTCTGGATCTCGGCGATCTCGCGGTACTTGAGGTCCTGGTGATAGGCGAGGAGCAAGGTCTGTCGCAACGTCTCGGGCAGGCGGGCGATGCTATCCCTCACCCACTGCTGCCGCTCGGATTCCTGGAGCCGGGAAAGAGGACCGTCCTCTTCCCCCACCAGGAGGTCGATCAGGTTGCCGGCCTCCGACTCGCGAGAGCCGCCGACTCGCTGGTCCAGGCTCACTGTCGGGTGCCGCCCGGCCTTCCGCAACGAGTCCACCGCCTGGTGGGTCGCGATCGCGTATAGCCAGGGGCGAAAGGGCCGCCCCTTCTCGAAGAGGCCCCGCTTCAGATGGACCTGGAGGAACGTGTTCTGAAAGACATCCTCCGCCAGGCTAGGATCGCCCGTGTATCGGGCCAGGTAGCGGTAGAGCTCGCGCTCGTATCGATGGACCAGCTCGGAGAAGATGTCCGCATGACCCTCCTCGCGATACCTGGCCATCAGCTCCTCGTCGGAGAGCTGGCGCACATCTTCCGCCGAATCGGATCCTATCGCCTTAACCATCTTACGTCCCGTCGCGGCCGAAGGTTCATGGCGTCCGCCCGGGGTCCGGCAACGCCATCGGG
>DAIDHB010000211.1 GCA_027452145.1 Planctomycetales bacterium | reverse complement strand
TGGTGGCGGAACGATCTGGTAAGATTCGGACATCGGTGGTGGCTCCTGTGCAAGGGATTCGACAACCCGATGATACGCATCATCGAGCGCCGGAGCCGCCACCGTGCTTGTCAACTTTCCACTAAACCTGGGACATCATCTGAACGCAAGCGAGCTGGACATACGGTCCAGTTCATTGAAAGACCGCTGGAGTTCTCCCGTGTCGGCATTCCAGACATCCACGGAAGACGTCCAGGTTCCTCCGGCGATCAATCTGCCGTCCGGGCTGTAGGCAACGCTGAAGTAGTCACCGGAACCGGAGCGCTCGAGTTGGCGGATCTTCCTGCCCGAGTCCGGATCCCAGACCCGGATGAACGGAAAGGCCCCGGATACGGCCAACGCCTTTCCATTGGGACTGAAGCACGCCATGCTTAAATAGATATCATTCTTTTGTGATTTTACAACATGGTCGGGTCGCGTTGCGTCGATGAAGCGCAGCGAGAGAGAGGGGGGATTCGCACCGACTGGTTCGGCTTCCACCACTCCTTGAGAGATGCGTCGTCCGTCGGGGCTCATGCAGAAGTAGGTCGCTCTCCGGCCGGGACCGGGGATCGGCAGCGTCTGTCCGAGAAACCCGTCGGCCATCCGCCAGGGCATGTCCTTGGTTCCAGGAGGAGCACTCGGGCCCTTGTCCGGATCGCTGCGGAAGTCCGTAGCGCTCGCCGGTTCGTCTCTTGCCCCGGAATTCGCCGACGCGGACGATCCGCCATCACCCGTTCCGCTGGTCCCGGCTTGATCGTTCGCTTTCGGCTGGTACTCGACGACGAGCACCTCTTTTATCTTCCCGCGCTCGACTGTAAACTTCGTCGTCTGGACCACCATCCCGCCGCGCTGGACCGTCAATTCATGGTCACCGGCGCGAAGCGAGATCGGCTCATCGAGATCCTCGATCCGGACCTGATCGCCGTCGATACTGATGACCGGAGCCGAGCCCTGGCCCTGGACCACGATCTTGATACGGCCCTTGTTGGTCGTTACGTAGATGATGATGCCAAGCAGCATCAGGCCACCGAAGATCGACGCCGCGAGGACTGCCTTTCGCAGCCAGGGCGGCCGGCCGCCCAGTCCCGCGACGGGTGGGGCGGGTGCCGCGGCGGGTTGGGGTTGAACCGCCTTGAGCAGCGGCTCGTCCTCCTTGATCTCGATCAACTGTTCCCAGGCCACACCCTCGGCCCCGGTCTTCGCCTTGCCCCGTCCGGAGGGAGCCGCAGCCGGGACCGCGGCCGGAGGCGAGACCGTCGCGGGGCTGGCGGTCGGGGTCGGCGACGATGCCGTCCCGGGTCTCCCCGTGGCTGATGCCGAGGGCTGCGATCCGGCCGGCTTGAAGAACGGTTTGAGCGCCTCGGCCACCTCCTTCGGCTCCTGGAACCGCCGATCCGGATCCTTCGCCATCATCTTGGCCACCAGGGCCGCCAGCTCCACCGGCACGTCGGGCCGCGCCAGGTTCAGCGGCGAGGCTTCCATCGAAAAATGGGCCTGGTAGACGTCCCAGAGGTTCGGGCCCGTGAACGGCGGGGCACCGTTCAGCAGGTAGTAGAGCGTGATGCCCAGGCTGTAGATGTCGGCGCGGATGTCGGCGGATTGCGCGTTCCGGATCTGCTCGGGCGCGATGTAGTCGGGCGTGCCGAGCATCTGGCCCTCGCGGGTCAGCGCGCCGTCGTTCTGCCCCTCGCTCGTCAATTTCGCCAGGCCGAAGTCGAGCACCTTGACGATCGCCCTGTTTCCGGACCGGGCGAGCATCAAGTTGGCCGGCTTGATGTCGCGGTGGACCATGCCGTGCTCGTGGGCGTGTTGCAGCCCCAGGGCGGCCTGATGGACGTAACTGCACGCGTTCGCCACCGGCATCGGGCCGCGGGCCTTGACGATCCAGGACAGGTCGCGGCCGTCGACGTACTCCATCGCCAGGACCAGGCTTTCGCCCAGCCGCATCGCCGAGTAGGCCGTAACGATGTTGGGATGGTGCAGCCGGGCGGCCGATCGGATCTCGCGGAGGAACCGCTCGAGGACGGCCGGCTTGCGGACCAGGTGTCCGCCGACGACCTTGAGGACCTCCAGGCGCCCCATCAGCTTGTTGTGGGCCTTGTAGACGACGCCCATTCCGCCGCGGCCCAGCTCGCAGAGGATCTCGTAATCGGGGTGGTCGGCCAGGCCAGGCGGCATGGTGCTGGCCGCAGGCGGCATCGCGGCGCCAGCGTCGAGCATCGACAGGCCATCGGTCAGGGAGACTTCCACCTTTGGCGGCCTTGCTCCGGCGTCCTGGAGGCCGTGGAGGAAGCTGTCGGGGGAGAGCTTCTCGACGCGGTTGCGGCAGTCGGGGCAATCTTCCAGGTGCGCGTGGATCGACCCCGAAGCGGACTCGTCGAGTTTGCCCAGGCCGTAGGCCTGCAAAATCTGGTCGGACGGGTGCGCTGTCGAGGTGTTCATGGGATCGGTCTCCGGATCGTCGTCCGCGGGGAGTGCCGGCCGCTATCCTCTCGTAAGTATTACGAGAGACCTAATCACGAGACCGGATGATCCCGGTCGATAGAGAAAGGCCCCTCGTTGCCCCAACCTGACTCGAAAATGCCAGATCAGTTCAAGAGATCGCCGGCCTCGTCGCGCAACCTCTTGAGAATTCTCGACTTGGCTTGAAGGACGGCGTTCTCCGTCAGGCCGAGTTCCCCCGCGACGACCGCCGCGGAGGCACCTTCCAGGGCGAATCGCCGGAAGGCTTTCCAGGTGGTCGGGTGGAAATCGGGCTGGACGATCGCCAGCAGGCGCTCGAAGACGTGACGGTCGTGGTCTCGATCCCACTCGCGGGCCAGGTCGCCGTCCGGGGCCTCGAGTCGGTCCAGGAACCCAGCCGCCGGGTCCAGCCCGACGGCCGGCAGCCTCCGCCGGCGCCGACGATCGCTCCGGACTCGGTTCACCGCGACCCGCCGCAGCCAGGCTCGGAATGAGCCCTCGCGACGACGCTCGAACCGGGGCAGTTCACGGACCAGCACGATCATCACCTCCTGGGCCAGGTCGTCGACCTCGTCGCCGAGGCCAGGGACCCGCGCCAGCCACCGCCGAACCAGCGGCAGGTAGATCCCGTGCAGGCGGTGCCAGTCGTCGGCCCCGGGTCCGGCCACCTTCAGGCGATCCAGCAGACTCACAGACGTGGGAGTCGGATCCATTCGGCCGCGGGTCCCGGATGGGCTTGCCCGATCTCATGCTAGCTCGCGATTATACGGGCGCCATCCAGACATTGCACGTCTATTCCGCTAACAAAAAGTCGCCATCCCATTGTGTTGACCGCAAGGAATTCGAGCTGAAGCTTCCGGCTTCCGCGCAGACCTCAATCCAGGGTCTTCGGCGTCGGCTCTGATTCCTGGCTCTCGTTGTGGAATCGCAGGCTGTCGCGGCGCATCAGGTGGAACGTTATCCCCGATCGCCCCTCCCGCCGGCCGGGCCTGCGAGATTCAAATCGGCCCTGATCGACGTCGGTGCGGCACCTACGGCAGGCTGACCCCGGCGGGCCGAGGCCGGCGTCGGCCTAACCCGGACGGGACAGGACGGGCAGTGGGTCACGAGAGGGGCGGCGGCCGGTGAGGCGGTGCGATGACAATTGCCGCCTCGACGCCAACACGCCCCGTTGGTAGGCTCGAGATCGGAGGAGAAGCCCCGTCAAGGTGCTTTATCGCTCCGTCCCGTCCCGCTTCACAGGTGAGATTGGCCGAGAATCGTCAATGAACCCCACCACGGATCGGATCGGAATCGAACGCGACCCGGGTGTCTGCGGCGGCGAGGCGCGGGTCCGCAACACGCGCCACACTGTGGCCGGACTGGTTCAGTGGCGCAGGCTGGGGCTGACGGACGCTCGGATCCTCGAGCACCATCCCGACCTGACCGAGGCGGATCTCCAGGCCGCGTGGGCCTATTACCGCCAGCACATCGAGGAGATCGACCGGGCGATCCGCCAGGACGAGGAAGCTTGACGGATGGCCCGCCTCTACAGCGACGAGGATTTCTCCTACCCGGTCGTCGAAGAGCTGAGGCGCCTCGGTCACGATGTCCTGACGGCCCAGGAGGCCGGGCAGGCGAACCTCAGCGTGACTGATTCCGCGGTCCGGGCGTTCGCGATCTCGCGCGTTCGGGCCGTCCTGACCTTCAACCGCCGCCATTTCATCAACCTGCACCGTCGAGTCCCGTCCCATCGCGGCATCCTGGTCTGCACGCGGGACGACGATGTGGCCGGGCTGGCTCGCCGCATCGATCAGGCGATCCTGGGTTGTCAGACCCTGGACGGCCAGTTGCTTCGGATCAACCGGCCCCAGGGCCCGTGATCGGAATGTCCACCCAATCCGCCTCTTCCACAACCCCACCGATGTCGTGCCGTCGCCCGTCGGTCTGGCTCCGACCACGACCCGGCCGGCCCCGGGCGGCTTCGGCGGCTACTGCCGGAACTTCAGCCAGTTGTCGTAGGAGTGAGCCCGGCCGCCGAGGTATCTGTACGACTCGAAGATCGCCCCCTGGCCCAGCATGCGCGGGTCCTGGTCTTTCGCGAGGCTGGCCTTCATCTCGGTCTCGAGCTGCTGCTTGAGCGTCCGAAGCGACGGGTCGTTCGCCAGGTTCCTGAGGCAATCCGGGTCGCTCAACAGGTCGTAGAGCTCCTCGGCGGGTCGTTTTCCGAAGCAGAGCCGGTAGTATTTGTTGAATCCGGACGTGATCAACGTCTTCGTCGGCCCGTTGTCGCAGTTCGGGTAGGCCGTCTCGGGATTGCCGGCCGGCCAGCGATCGGGTTCATAGTTGCGCACGAACAGATATTGCGGTGTTCGGATTCCGCGCGCGGGGTAGCCCGCGTCGTCGGGCCGGCCGATGTCGTGGCGCTCCTTGCCGACGACCATGCGGTTGCGGGTCGGATCGATCGCGCCGGATTCCTGGTCCTTCAGGACGCCGGCGAAGCTGCGCCCGCTCATCGAATTGGGGATCTCGAGGCCGGCGGCATCGAGGAAGGTCGGGGCGAAGTCGCGCACGTTGATGAAGTCGTCGACCACGCGGCCTGGTCTCACCTGGCGGCCCCATCGGATCGCCATCGGGATGTGGAAGCCCGCGTCGTAGAGCTGTCCCTTGACGCGGGGAAAAGGCATGCCGTGGTCCGAGGTGTAGACGATCAGGGTGTCGTCGAGCTCGCCGGTCCTTTCCAGGGATTCCAGGATCCGCGCGACCTGGGCGTCGAACCACTCGACCTCCTGGGCATAATCGAGGAGGTCGTTGCGGACGAGGCCCGTGTCGGGCAGATATCCCGGCACCACGACGTCGGCCGGCTTCCGACCCGCGCGGCGGCCGGAGCCTTCCTCGTAGGGGCGATGGGGTTCGTGGCCGCCCACCCAGAAGCAGAAGGGCTGACCCGGCCGGCGGTCGTCGTGGAAATCGGCGAAATTGCGCGCGTAATCCGTGTTGCCGATCCCTTGAATCGGCGGCCGGAGCCTGTGCTTCTGATAGGCCGACCCGGCCGGGTTGCGCGGGAAGCCGCCGGCCTTGAAGTCGCCCGGTCCCCAGCCCTTCCCCGTATGGCCGACGTGGTAGCCGGCCCGTTCCAGCAGGTCGGGGTAGACGGGCCACTTCGCCCGAAAGAGGCCGAAGTGGCACATGGCCTCCTCGAGCTGCCAGGTGTTCCGGCCCGTGAGGATACTCGCCCGGCAGGGGCTGCACTTGGGGTTGTTGGTGAACGTGTTGTTGAAGAGCACCCCTTCCCGGGCGATCCGGTCGAATGCCGGGGTTTTGATCCACTTGCAGCCATAAGCGCCGGCGTGCCCCCACGACCAGTCGTCGGCGATGATAAAGAGGATGTTGGGTCGTCGGGCGTCCTGGGCTCCGGCGGCGGCCGATGCGACGCTGGGCAACAGGATCAGAATCACTCCCAGGGAGAGCACTACTCGAGAGGCCAGGGGTCGATTCGTCATTGGTTCTCCTTGGCCTCCGGGGTCCGGGCCGGGTTCCGGCCTTTTCCGGGGGAAGTGCGGGCCATCCTCGCGGTCCAGTTTGGGCCACGGTCCCTCATGCGAGACATGACAAGACGGGCCCGAAACCTTGATCCGCCCCTCATCGCAGCAGCTCGATCGTCACCTTGCCGATCGTGCCGGTGAATCGGTTGTCGCGCTCGTTGTAGTCGTCGGTGACGGGCGTCCCCTCGTCGACGCCCACATCGGCGCCCTCGTCGGCGGAGAAGATAACCGGCTGGGTGCGGGCGATCCGGCCCTCGACGACCTTGCGGCCGTTCACCAGGATCGTGCCCGTCCCGCCCGAGCCGGGGGCGCCGCCGTCGTAGGCGAAGACGAAGCGCACTCGCGTCTTGCCGGGGGGAAGTGGCTCCGGTGCGGTGACGGTGAAGCGCTCCAGGCCGAGCCAGTTATAGGTGTACGTCGGTCTGCCGCCCTTGAAGTAGAGGCTCCAGCCGCCGAAGCGGCCGGCCTGGCACAGGACCACGCCCTCGGCGCCGCCCGCGGGGATCTCGAGCTCGGCCTCGATCGCGTGCGAGGAGTTCTTGACGTTGAGGAACGCGTTCTCCATCATGCCCGTCATGCCTGGGTAGACGGTCAAGGATGTCCGGCCGGCCATCAGGTCGGGACGGCCGGAGAGGTTCGGGTTCATCCGCTCGACCAGGCGGTCGTCGAGCGGCAGCACGCGGTACTTCACCGCCTCGCGCAGGAAGAGCTCCTGGAGCTCACGCAATTTCGCCGGCTCCTTCGCCGCCAGGTTGTCGGCCAGGCTGAAATCCAACCGCGTGTCGTACAGCTCCCACGTGTCGTTTTCGAGTGGCGCGCGGGGCTTCGGCTCCCACGCCGCCCGGTGGACCGTGCCGGCCAGCCAGCCGTCGTGATAGATCGCGCGGTTGCCGAAGATCTCGAAATACTGCGTCGTGTGCCGGTCCGCGGCCTTCGGGTCGTCGAACGAATAGATCATGCTCACGCCCTCGATGGGCGTCTGCGCCACGCCGTTGACGGAGCGAGGCTCGGGCAGGCCGGCGGCCTCCAGGATCGTTGGCGCCACGTCGATCACGTGATGCCACTGCGAGCGCACCTGGCCGCTCGATTTGATCCGACGGGGCCAGTGAACGATCATCCCGTTGCGCGTGCCGCCGTAATTCGCGGCGATTTGCTTCGTCCAGGTGAACGGGGTATCCCCGGCGACTGCCCAGCCCGCGGCGTAATGGCCGTAGGATTTCGGCCCGCCCAGCTCGTCGTAGTGCTTGAGGATGTCGGCGACCTTCTCCTGGACCAGGTTGAAGTACGTGGACTCGTTGAACAGCCCGTTCATGCCGCCCTCGGCGCTCGCGCCGTTGTCGCCCAGGATGTAGAAGACCAGCGTGTTCTCCATCTGGCCGAGATCCTCGATCGCGCGGACCAGTCGCCCGGCCTCGTGGTCGGCGAACTCGCCGTAGCCCGCGAAGACCTCCATCTGGCGGGCGAAGAGCCGCTTCTCGTCGGGCGAGAGCGTGTCCCAGTCCTTGATCGCCGCGGGCTTGGGGGCGAGCTTCGCCCCGGCCGGCACGACGCCGAGCTGTTTCTGCCGCGCCAGGGTTTCCTCGCGCAGGCGGTCCCAGCCGCCGTCGAACTGGCCGCGGTAGCGCTCGATCCACTCCTTCGGGACGTGGTGCGGCGCGTGGGTGGCACCCGGGGCGTAGTAGAGGAAGAACGGTTTGTCGGGCGTGATCGACTTCACCGAGTGGACCCACCCGATCGCCCGGTCGGTCATGTCGGTGAGGAAGTGGTATCCCGGGGTGTTCGGCGTCTCGACGCGCGACAGCCCGTCGAAGATGGCCGGCGCCCACTGGTTGGCCTCGCCGCCGAGGAAGCCGTAGAACCTGTCGAAGCCCGAGCGCGTCGGCCAGCGATTGGTCGGGCCCGAGGGGCTGACTTCCCAGACCGCCGTCTCGTGCGACTTGCCGAATGCCCCGGTGGCAAACCCGTTGAGCCGGAGCATCTCGGCCAGCGGTGTCACGCTGTCGGGCCGCTGGCCGGTCTGGCCGGGAAACCCGGTGGCGCTCTCGGTGATCGAGCCCATGTTGCAGACGTGGTGGTTGCGGCCGGTCAGGAGGGCGGCGCGCGTCGGCGAGCAGAGCGCGGTGGTGTGGAATCGGTTGTATTTGAGGCCGCCCGCGGCCAGCCGCTCGGCGTTCGGCATGCGGATCGGGCCGCCGAAGGCGCTCGACTGGCCGAAGCCCATGTCGTCGATCAGGACGATCAGGACATTCGGCGCGCCGGCCGGGGCCGTCACGTTGAAGCGCGGCGGAGTCTTGACGTTGCGGGCGTCGAGCTCAGTGATCCGCGGGGGATTCGGCTCGGGGATCGGCAGGACGGTCCGGTCGAGCGCGTCGGCGGCCGTTGGAGCCTGGCCGTCGCCCGCGCGTGCCGGCCGACTCAGGGGCGCAGTGCCCGCCAGCCAGCCGAGCAAGGCGCCCGAGATCACCGTCGCCGCGCCGATCAACGTCATGCGCGTGTTCATGATTTACCTTTGGGTATGCGTCTGGCGCGGGGGCGACAACGGCGTCGCTCGAGGTTCGTCGCGCAACGGGTGCAGTTCGGACACGTGATTTCGGTGATGATACCGCTTCGTCGGCCGGACGGCGAGGCCGTGCCGGGGGCTATCCGGATACCCATTCCTGATGCGTGGTCCGGCCGGCGACCTCGTCGTCGAGCTCGTCCCACCAGGATTGCCAGCGGTCGGGCTCGTCGCCCCAGGGGTGGCCCGAGACCATGGCCAGTGCCCAGGTGAAGTCGTCTTTGGGGATCTCGCCGGGGTCGCGCAGGCGGTCGATCACCGCGTCGGCGCCGAGCGGGTATCCGAGGCTGGCCCAGTCGTAAAGCGCGAGCAGCACATTTCCGCGCCGCATCCGGGGGTCGCGGATCGTCGGCAGCACGCAGGCTTCCAGGTCAGCGCGGATGGACTCCGGCGGCGCGGTGCAGGTTCCGATCCCCTGATCGAGGACCCTGGCGCGCCAGGCTTCGAGCAGCTCGCCGAAGCCGAGGCCCAGGTGGTGCCGGAACGAGCCTTCGGCATCGGTCTTCGAGCGCGGGTCGCGGAGGTAATCGCCCAGCGCGGCGCGGCGGTCGGCGGGCGCCCAGTCGCCGGCGAGGTAGTCGATGAGCGAGTGCGACTGGTACTGGAACTGGTGGAACCTCGCGGCGTCGGCGGTCCCCTTGCCGAGGCGCTTCAGGCGAGCCAGGTCATTGCGCGTGGTCGTGAGCAGATCGGTCGACCAGTCCAGGCGGCGGCCCAGTGCGGCGGTCATCTTGCGATTGAGCCGTTCGAGGCCGCCGGGCTGGAGGTTGGCCGCGGAACGCCCCAGGCCGGTCGGCAGCCAGGAGGGCGCCTGCGGCCAGACCGCCGCCATGCCCTGGTTGACGGCCAGCCCGCAGAGGAGCTCTTCGGGCTGCACCGAGCGGAAAGGGGCCGGGGCCGTGCAGAGCGTGATCAGGTGGAAGGGAGGGATGAAGTGAAACCCGTCGAAGCCAGCGAGGTCCAGGTTGCCCGCGATCGGACGGTGGAATCTCAGGAACCCTTCGCGTTCCTGGAAGATCAGGACGCGGGCCGGCGGAACCGCGATGGGTGTGCCGCCGGTCAGGGCCTCGAGCCGCCGGATGCCGGAATCGAGCTGCTGGAGCAGCGCCGGCGCGGGATCGCCCGGCCCCGAGTACCAGATCGTCCACGGGCCGTCGCGGATCACGTCTCCCTCGCGGCCGGCGCTGCGGCGGGCCATTTTCAGCGTGCCGCGTTCGCCGCGGAGCTGGAGTCGCCGCCGCAGGTTGACCGCCAGCACGACCAGGACGAGCGCGGCGACCGCGGTCACGAAAATCACCAGGGCCTGCGCCACCAGGCCGATCCAGGTGCCCAGCCCGGCGAAGATTCCCAGGCCGCCGTCGCCTGACATCAGGACGGCCGCGAGGAATGCCAGCGCGGCGAGGAACCAGTACCCTTTCAGGGCGTTGTTCCTGTTGACCCGCCGGGCCTCCTCGGGCTGGATGTGGCGAAGCCGGCACTGCGGGCAGATCGACGGGCCGGTGGCGGACTCCAGGGGGATAACTTCGCCGCACCAGTCGCAGGGTCGTGCGCGGGGCCGCTCCAGCCGATGCCGGTACGCGCCGACGGCGAACATTGCGACCAGCGCAAGCTGGATTCCCGCGCCGGCGATCATCATCATGACGACCGCCGGGACACCCGTCGGCGGGCCGAGCAGTTGGCTGAGCGCCAGCGCCAGGAGTGCCCCGCAGCCGACGAGCGTCGCGAGGACGACCTGCGAAATCCCCTTCCATCTTCGGATCGTCGCCGCCCGGAGCTCCTGGTCTCGCCCACAGTGTGGGCACGCCGCCGGCATCCGTCGCTTCTCCGGCTCCGGTGGGATGAACCGCCGCCCGCAATCCTCGCAGGTCGGCGCACGACGCGCGGCGCGAAAGACTGACCACGTGACGCCCACGACGATGATCAGGGAGAAGATCAGCGCCCCTTCGCCCGGGCCGCGGGCACTCGTGAACAGCGCGACGACCAGCCCGCAGATCAGGACGGCCATCACCAGGTCGGCCAGGTAAAACCGGCTGGTCGGAGCATCCGGCATGGCGATTCCCCTGGGGCGCGGCGACTCGTCGGTGCGAGCCCTGTCACGTGGGCACGGGCGGTGCGTTCCTCTACTGAACCGAACGCGGCGGGACAGGCTGGAGCCAGGGAGCCCGCCCCCTTTTTCCATCCCGGACCGTGATCGCGGCGCGGGCCTCTTCTGAACGCGCCCCCGTTCCGCGATTCGTCGGCCATCAACGTTGCCCGATGAGGGGATGGATTATACTGGACTGATCGGGCGGGTGGGAGGCGTGCGACCGATTCACCCTCAGGACGCGGGGGATTGCAGGTATTCCGCCGTAAGGACGGCGGACGGGGGGGCACGCGATGGCCGAAAGTCAGGGTTCCGGCGATGCCGCGCTGCTCCGGCCCGATCCCGCCGGCCCCGGCGAGGGCGATTCGGCGCAGACCGCGGGCTCGCCACCGCCGGCGCCGGCTCCTCGCGGCCGGCCGGGGGCCCGGATGCGCCGCGACGACCTGGTGGCCTTCCGCCGGGCGCTCGAGATGGCCACGCGCCGGACGATCATGACCCCGATCGTCGTCGCGGCCTGCGTGGTCGTCTACGTCGTCATGATCGTCTCGGGCGTGCCCTGGTGGTGGGCCTATGCCTCGCAGCTTGTGCCCTGGGGGGCCAACGACGGCGCCCGGGTGATCCTGCATCACGAATACTGGCGGCTGCCGGCCAGCGTGTTCATCCACGGCGGGTTGATCCACCTGGCGGTGAACATGTGGAGCCTCATGGTGATCGGTCCGCTGGTCGAGCGGATCTATGGTCATCTCACCTTTGCCGTGCTTTACCTGGCCGCCGGGATCGGCGGAGCGATCGCAAGCGCGGCGTTCTCGCCGGCGCGGGTGAGTGTCGGTGCCTCGGGGGCGATCTGCGGCATCCTGGGGGGTCTGCTGGCGTTCCTGGTCGCGCATCGCCGGACCATCCCGCCGACGGTCTTCCGCCAGCTCCTCAGGGACGTGCTTAAGGTCCTGGTCTACATGGCGGTGCTGGGCCTGGTGGTGGCGAACATCGACCAGGCGGCGCACCTCGGCGGGCTGGGCGTGGGGTTCCTGAGCGGGCTGCTACTGATCGGGCCGTGGCCGGTCGAGCCGCGGCTGCGTGCGAGGCGCATGGCGCTCCGGGCCGTCATGACGACCCTGATTGCGGCGATGCTGTCGAGTTCGGCCGTGGCGCTGGTGCATCGCGGCGGGGCCGCGATCCCGCCGTTCCGCCACCGCGAGGACCTGGTGGAGCAGCTCGCGCCGATCGACCGCGAGTCGACCTCGATTCGGATGGAGCTGGCCCGCTCGATCGACCTCTTCCAGGAGCGCGACGACCCGGCGACGCAGAAGGCCGCCGGCGTCCTGCTTGGCCGCCTCCGCGCCCGGGCGGCGGCCAACGTGGCGCGGATGCGGAAGGTCCGGATTGCCGACCCCGAGCTCCAGGGCGTCTCGGCGTCGATGGCCGAGAGCGTATCCGCGCTGCAACGACGGCTGGACGCCCTCGACCGGTATCTCGACACCGGCGATCCCGCCGCGATGGCCGAGGCCCGCGCGGCGCTCGGGCAGTTCCAGGCGGCCGAGCACGAGTGTGAGGCTCGGCACCTCCGCTACATCGATCGCCACGGCCTGGCGATCCCGATGCGCGATCGTCGGCCCAGGTAGCCCGTCCTCGGCCGGCGATCCCGCCGCGGTCGCGACGGTTGCGGACCCGGCCGGCGGGTGATAGCTTCGGGACGAGGGGCGAGCATCGAGGGCCGAGGGTCGAGGTTGACCCGATGCGGAGGTCTCGGTGCGGCGCGGAGAGGCGAACGCTCGACGAACCGGAGGAAAGTGGAGCATGTGCGAACCTCGAGGGAAGATGGGGAGGCGGACGGCCCGCCTGGCGACGGCGGCCGCGGCCGCCTTGACGATCGTTGCGACGCTCGGCGGACTCCCGGCCGCCCGGGCCGGCCTGGAGGAATACGTGCGGAAGCCGGACCCGGCCTTCGCGTGGTCGGAGGTCGCGCGAGGCTCGACGCCCGCGGGCAAGTTCACCGAGCTGGCGCTGACCTCGCAGGTCTGGAAGGGGATCACCTGGAAGCACTCGCTGTGCGTCTACGAGCCCGCGCAGGTCGCGCACGGCGACGCCTGCCTGCTGTTCATCACCGGCGGCCGCAACGGCGGGCGCCCCGGCGCCGACGATCATCAGACGGGGTTCACCCTGGCGCGGGCCTGCGGCGCGCGTGTGGCCGTCCTGCGGCAGGTCCCCAACCAGCCGCTGCTGGACGGCAAGACCGAGGACGAGCTGATCGCCGAGACCTTCGTGCGCTACATCCAGACGAAGGACGAGGACTGGCCCCTGCTCTTCCCGATGGTCAAGAGCGCCGTGCGCGCGATGGACGCCGTCGCCGCGTGGTCGAAGCAGCAGGGCCAGCCGGCCCCTCGGTTCGTGGTCTCGGGCGCCTCGAAGCGCGGCTGGACGACCTGGCTGACGGGCGCCATGGACGACCGCGTTATCGGGATCGCGCCGATGGTCATCGTGATGCTCAACCTCGGCCCGCAGGGCCCCAATCAGCTCAAGGTCTGGGGCCGCTACAGCGAGCAGATCGACGATTATGTCGAGCGCGGACTGATGGAGAAGGCCCAGACGCCGGACGGCAGCCGGCTCTGGAAGATGGTCGACCCGTATACCTACCGCGACCGGCTCGCCAAGCCCAAGCTGTTGATCAACGGCACCAACGACCGCTACTGGACGCTCGACGCCCTCGACCTCTACTGGGACGGCCTGAAGGGCCCCAAGCACCTGGTTGAGCTTCCCAACGCCGGCCACGGGCTGGAACAGAACCGCGACTGGGCCGTCAACGGCCTGGGCGCGTTCTTCCGCCACGCCGCGACCGGGCGGGCCATGCCGCGGCTGTCGTGGAGCTTCGACACCGGCAAGGAAGGGGAATCGCTGCTGAAGGTTCAGGCCGAGCCGGCTCCGCGCACGGCCCGGCTCTGGACGGCCCGCTCCTCGTCGCGCGACTTCCGCGAGGCCAGATGGGAGCCGATCCCGGTCGCGTCATCCGACGCGGCGAAGCCGGCCGACGCACGAGGACAGAAGGCGGCCAGCCGGTACGTCAATGACCTGAGGCTCACCGCCTCGACGATCACCGCCCGGGTTGCCCCGCCCGACGACGGCCGCCTCGCCCTCTTTGCCGAGGTCGAGTACGAGGTCGACGGGCTGCCGTATCATCTCACCACGACGTTCTTCGAGCCGGGCATCGTGCCGCATCGGGAATCCGAGTGAGGTCTGGGGCCTCCCGCGTTGACTGGTTCTCAAATCGGCCGGACATTCTCGCGCGAGACTCGGCCCCCGTTGGGCTGGAGAGCCCGGCCGATTTTCCAACCGCTGGTCTATCGAGGTTCCGATTCATGACTATCGTGTGGTTCCTCCTGATCGGGCTGGCGGCGGGGTGGCTGGCCGGCCAGATCATGAAGCAGCCGGGCTCCGGCTGGCTTCAGGACCTGATCGTCGGCGTGATCGGCGCCCTGATCGGCGGCTTCGTCTTTGGCCTGCTGCAAATCCGGGCGGTGGGCCTGATCGGCGAGCTGATCTCGGCCACGGTCGGGGCGGTGATCCTGATTCTATTACTGCGGAGGCTCCGATAGTTCGGAAGGTTGTTCGAGCCGTCTGGCCACCACGATCGGAGCACGGCTCGGGCGTCGATGGGGGTGACTGGGATGGCCGTGATACCTGGGGAAAGTTGTCCGATTAGGAGGAAATCGCCAAGGCTGGCATCGGCTGATCGGAGATCTCGGGAGACAGGCGTCTTGAATCGATCGGCGGGGTCTTGTTAGAGTGTCCCGTTCCAATGCATGCGGACCATCGGTCGGATCGGTCGGCCGGGCCGGGCCGCGTCGGTTCCCCCAGGCGGGGGAGTTCTGGGTATATCCATGCGTTTCGTGCTCATCGATCGGATTCTCGAGGTTGAGACCCAGCGCTGCCGGCTCGCCGGAGCCTCGTCGCTCAGCGGGCCGCTGCCTCGTCTGACCGCCGTGAAGAACCTCTCGCTGGCCGAGGAGTATCTGAGCGACCACTTCCCGGGCTTCCCGGTGATGCCTGGTGTGTTGATGCTCGAGGCACTCACGCAGGCGGGGGCGTGGCTGGTCCGCGACATGGAGGACTTCGCCAGCAGCATCATCGTGCTCAAGCAGGCCCGGACGATCAAGTACGGCAGCTTCGTGGAGCCGGGCCGGCAGCTCGAGCTGAAGGTCGAGATGACCGGTTACGACGAGCGGGACTGCCATTTCAAGGGCGCCGGCGTCATCGACGGTCAGGACATGGTCAAGGGACGGTTCATCCTGACCCGCTACAACTTGCGCGATCGAAATCCGGACCTGCACGCGACGGACGCCTCGATCGTCGCCGGGTTGCGGGACCTGTACGCGACGCTGCGGAAGGGGTCGGTCGGGGCCCGGGCCATTGCGCGTCGGCCCGCCGCGGCCGAGGTGACCACCACCGCCTGAGGCGCCAGCCGGCTCGCCCGATCGGGCCGCCGCCGTCCCGCTTCTCCTGCGCCCGACGACGGGCTCTCCCGCCTCCTGTTCTACCCGCCGCAATCCCTTTTTTTGTCGATCATTCATCCCCGCATGGCGACCTTGCGGGTGGATGGTGTTGCAACAATTCCGTGTTTTGCACATGATATGGGACGAATTCCGGCCCCCGACTCACCGGGTCGCGACGTCCCGCCTCGCCGGTTGGAGTCCGGCGGAGGTCGGTTCGAGCCGGCGTACCCCACCCGGTCCATCCCCTTGAAGTTCGGAGCCCCGCCCCGCCGACGAATAAGAGAAGGCATTCTTTTCGCTTGCTGGCGAACCGGGCTCAATTGATAGTGGTCGCTGTGGGCCGTCGTATTCCCACTCCCCCGAATTTGAGGATTCCATGCCGACATACGAACAGATCTTCGAGAAGGTCCAGGCGACGCTGGTCGATGCGCTGGGCGTCGACGAGGACGAGGTGACCCGCGATGCCACGCTGCAAGGCGACCTCGGCGCCGAGTCGATCGATTTCCTCGACATCGTCTTCCGCCTCGAGCGCAATTTCGGGATCAAGATCCCGCGTGGCGAGCTCTTCCCGGAGAACCTGACGGCGGACCCGGAATGGATCGCCGACGGCAAGCTTACGAGCAAGGGCGTCGGCGAGCTGAAGAGCCGGCTGCCGTTCGCCGACATCTCGAAATTCGAGGCCGACCCGGCGGTCGACAAGATCGGCGATCTGTACACGGTGGACATGCTGGTCCAGTATGTCCAGAGCAAGCTCGCCGCCTGACGGGCGGATGAAGCGGCGGGCGGACGGACGGCGGGATGGTCCGTCCGGTCGGTCGGCATCGGGATGAATGGGATGGGATGGTCGGTACGATTCGCTCGCCCGACGGACGGGGCGGGCGGATCCGGCGGTGGCCTTGAGAGAAGAGGCCGGGGAGGGTCGGCCGGCCAGGCCGGCCGAGCCGTCCGCGGCGGCATGGTGGTCGTTCTCGAATCCTGGGTCGGGTGCTCTTCGCGATGAGATGGATCTGGATCGACAAGTTCCTGGAGTTCCGCAGCGGCCAGTTCGCGCGAGCGATCAAGAACCTGACCCTGGCGGAGGAGCACTTGCATGACCACTTCCCCGGCTACCCGGTGATGCCGGCCTCGCTGATCATCGAGGGGCTGGCGCAGACCGGCGGGATCCTGGTGGGCGAGGCCGGGGGGTTCGCCGAGAAGGTGATCCTGGCCAAGATCCCCCGCGCCGAGTTCCACGGCGTGGCCTGCGCGGGCGACCAGCTCGTGTATGAGGTCACGCTGACGGACCTGCGGAGCGAGGGGGCCGTCGTCGACGCCAAGGCGTTCCTCAACGGGGAGCTCCTCGCGGACGCCGAGATCGTCTTTGCCCACCTCGATAATTCGCGGGCCAACCAGATCTTCGGCCCGAAGAATTTCGTGTTCACCCAGCAGCTCCTGGGCGTGCTGGACCTCGCCAAGGCGCAGGCTCGCGCCCGCGAGGTCGAGGCGGCCGGGGACGGCGGGGCCGCGAGCCCGGAGTCCAACGGCCAGGCGCACGAGGCCCAGCCGGTGCCATGAGACGTTCGGCGGGGCCGGGCCGGGCGTGCGGGATGATCGCGGCGGGACGGAGGCGGCGATCGCAGGGGTCGCGGGGGCCGTAGGAGGCCCGATGACCCACCCGGGTCGATGGTCGTCCGGATTGGTCGGGTAAAATGTGTGTCCTGGGTCGGGTTTTTGCCCGCCTGATCGCCGTTCGAGGGCAATAATAGGGAGGCGGTTCGACTCGGGTGAGCACCTCAGGACGTGACAACCTTTGAGATCGAGCCCGGCGACGATCGAAGAGTCTTTCATGCTTGGTTCCGAACGCCGTGTTGTCATAACCGGTCTGGGCCTGGTGACCCCCCTGGGCGATCGTCCGGACGCCGTCTGGACGGCCCTGGCGGAGGGTCGGGGGGCCGTCCACCGACTCGAGGCATTCCGGGTGGCCGGGTTGCCCAACGACGTCGCGGCCGAGGTGCGCGATTTCGACCTCAAGTCGTACGCGCTGCCCCGGCTCGGCAAGAAGCTGGTCAAGAGCCGCAAGTACATGGCGCGGGACATCCAGCTCGCGGTCGCGGCGGCGCAGCTCGCGGTGGCCGACGCCGGGCTGGCCGACGGCGGCGTCGATCCGACACGGATCGGCATCGACCTGGGCGCCGGCCTGATCTCCAGCGAGCTCGACGAGCTGGCGCCGGCGATCACCCGGGCGTATGAGTCGGGCGATTTCGACTTCCAGGCGTGGGGCCGCGAGTCGATCGGCATGATCGAGCCGATCTGGCTGCTGAAGTACCTGCCGAACATGCTGGCCTGCCACATCTCGATCCTGATCGACTGCCAGGGGCCGAGCAACACGATCACCGAGGCGGACGCGTCGGCGAATCTCGCAATCGCCGAGGCGGCGCGGATCATCGGTCGGGGCCGGGCGGACGTGATGATCGCCGGGGGCGCCGACTCGAAGATCCACCCGCTGTCGCTGGTGCGGATGGGGCTGCTATCGAACATGTCGCAGTGGCGGGGCGACCCGTCGCGGGCCTGCCGGCCGTTCGACCGCCAGCGGGACGGCTGGGTCCCGGGCGAAGGAGCGGGCATCCTGATCCTCGAGGAGCGCGAGCACGCCCTGGCGCGTGGTGCGCGGATCCACGGCGAGATCCTGGGGGCGGGCTCGGGCTGTGATGCCACGCCGGGCGGCGGCCTGGATCCGCAGGGGGTCGGCACGGAGGTGGCGATCGCCGCGGCCCTCGAGGACGCGGGGCTCCAGCCGGGCGAGATCGGCCACGTGAGTGCCCACGGCTCGGCCACCCGAGTTTCCGACCTGGCGGAGGCACGCGCGTTGCATCGGGTCTTCGGGGCGAGGGGCGTCCCGGTGACGGCCCTCAAGGGCTACATGGGCAACCTGGTCTCGGGCTGCGGCTCGGTCGAATTGATCGCCAGCCTGGCGGGGGTTAACCGCGGGCTGATCCCGTCGATCCTCAACTGCGACGAGCCGGACCCCGAGATCGACGCCGACCTGGTCCTGGGCGGCCCGCGGGCGACGGACAACCCGACTTTCGTGAAGACCAACCTGACCCCGCTGGGCCAGGCGGCCGCCGTGGTGGTCCGCGGCTGCCCCGAGGGCGCCGGCGGCGCGACCTGATTCGAGCTGAGACGGAAGACAACGAGGCGAAGCGAAGCGAAGTGAAGTGTTTCGGCCGGGCCCGCCGGTTCGGTTCGGCCCGGGCGATGGGAGATGATGGGCGTCGGGCCGGTGGCCCGGCCCCGGATCGTTCGGGAATCCTCCGAGGAAGGCGTTCATGCGGCGAGTCGTCGTGACGGGGATGGGGATGGTGACCCCGGTTGGCTCCGACATGGAGTCGACCTGGTCGGCGCTCCTGGCCGGACGGAGCGGAGTCGGGCCGATCGGCCTGTTCGACGCCCGCACGTTCCCGACCCGGATCGCCGCGGAGGTCCACGACTTCCGCCTGGAGGATTACCTGCCGGATGCCTCGCGCTGGGCCGAGCACTCGCGGAACAGCAAGTTCGCCCTGGCAGCGGCCAAGATGGCGATGAAGGACTCGGGGCTGGAGGACGAGGGTTCGCGGCTCAACCGCAGGCGGTTCGGCGTGTACCTCGGCTCGGGCGAGGGACAGCAGGACTTCCCCCGGTTCGTCCGGCTGGTGCGGGAGACCACGCGCGAGGGTCGCGTGGACACGGCCGAGTTCACCCGGCTGGGGATCCACGAACTGCACCCGATCCGGGAGGCCGAGCAGGAGCCGGGGACGCCCTCGGGCCACCTGGCGAGCGTCTTCGGCGCGCAGGGGCCGAACGCGAACTGCCTGACCGCCTGCGCCGCCAGCTCGCAGGCGATCGGCGAGGCGTTCGAGCTGATCCGGCGCGGCAGCGCCGACGTGATCCTCTCGGGCGGCACGCACAGCATGATCCACCCGTTCGGCGTGACCGGCTTCATCCTGCTGACGGCGCTGTCCACCCGCAACGACGAGCCCGAGCGCGCCAGCCGGCCGTTCGACCGCGACCGCGACGGCTTCATCCTGGGCGAGGGGGCGGGCATGCTGGTGCTCGAGGACCTCGAGCACGCCAGGGCGCGCGGGGCGAGGATCTACGGCGAGATCGTCGGCTACGGCTCGACGGCTGATGCCTTCCGGATCACCGACAGCCACGACGAGGGCCGCGGCGCGATCGCCTGCCTCAAGGAGGCCCTGGCCTGTGCCGGGCTCGAGCCGGCGGACATCGACTACATCAACGCCCACGGCACCAGCACGGCCGTGAACGACTCGATCGAGACCCTGGCCATCAAGCGCGCCTTCGGCGAGGAGGCGTACCGGGTGCCGATCTCCAGCACCAAGAGCATGATGGGCCACCTGATCGCGGCCGCCGGCAGTGTCGAGGCGATCGTCTGCCTGCTGACGATGCGCGACAAGGTCATGCCGCCGACGATCAACCTCGATAACCCCGACCCCGAGTGCGACCTGGACTACATCCCGCACCAGCCGCGCGAGAAGGCGGTGGACGTGGCGCTGACCAATAGCTTCGGGTTCGGCGGGCAGAACATCACGCTCATCCTGAGACGCTTCACCGATTGATTGACCGATCGTGACATCCCCTACGCCGAGTGGTCGCGCTCGGCTCTCCGCCCGGCTCCTCGTCGTCGGCCCCGATCCGGGCCCGCGAGGATCGGGCGGGCGCGACCGGGAGTTCATCCGTGACCGGGCTATTGACCGCGTATCCCTCCCTCACCCTCGGGCTCGTCGTGCCCGCGACCATCGCGGTCGTGATCTTCATCTACCTGACCGTCAAGTACTCGCCCATCATCGGCGCGAAGTTCGAGGACCCGCCGATGTTCCTGCCGCTGCGGGTCGCGCCGATCGCCGACGGCGAATCGGTCGAGTTCGCCGCGACGGACGGGCTCCTGCTCTCGGGGACCTATCTCGGGGCGCGGACGTCCTCCCGCGCGGGCGTGGTCGTCTACTGCCACGAGTTCCTCAGCGATCGGTGGAGCTATCGGCCCTACGTCGACCACCTGCGCGACCTGGGGTTCGACGTGTTCACGTTCGACTTCCGCAACCACGGCTCCAGCCGGTCGGAAGACGGATACTCGCCGATGCACTGGGTCTCGGATCGTGAGGTCCGCGACCTGCGCGGGGCGCTCGCCTACCTGCGGTCGCGGGCCGACCGCGATCCGGCGGGCTACGGGTTGTTCGGCGTGAGCCGCGGCGGGACGGCGGCGCTACTGGTCGCGGCCGATGAGCCGGACGTCTGGGGCGTGGTCACGGACGGGGCGTTCCCGACGATCGGGACGATGATGGTCTACATCCTTCGCTGGGCCGAGCTGTACCTGCGGAACCCGCTGGTGCGCAACGCGGTCCCGCGCTGGCTCTACCGCAGGCTGGCCCGGTCCGGCCGCCGTCATTCGGAGCGCCGGCGCGGCTGTCGGTTCCCGGATGTCGACCGGGCGGTCGCCCGGCTGGCGCCGCGGCCCTGGCTGATGATCCACGGCCAGCGCGACACGTACATCAATCCCGAGGTCGTGCAGGAGCTGTTCGACGCGGGGAACGGGCCGAGGGAGATGTGGCTGGTCCCCGACGCCAAGCACAACCGCTGCCGCGAGCGCGAGCCTGAGGCCTACGCGGGCCGGTTGCTCGACTTCGTCGATCGCTACGCGCCGCGGCGGCCGATCACCGAGCCCGAGGTCGCCGAGGTGCCGGCGAGGCCCGCGCCGCTGGTTGCCGCGCCGATGGTTCAGGAGTCGGAGCTCGCCCAGGTGGCCGACGATTACCGTAGCGAGATCGATTCGGCCCGGCTCGCGAACGAGGTCGCCACGCCCATTCGGTAGCCGTCGCGCGCGCCGCGGCACATTCGAGGACCGGGTCCGCCCAACGGGGCCGGGCCCAGCCCGGACCCCCGGGCAGCCGGCCGCATCCTCCGGCCCCAGGGTCGCTCATTCCGGACATCCGAAAAGGATGGAAAGGTCGTCGGCGATGATCAACTTTTCGATGATGCGCCTGCTCGGCGCGCCGGTCGAGATCCGCGCGCGACGCCTGGCCCGGTCGTTCCTGGCCCAGACAAAGCGGGCGGCCGACGTCCAGCGCGAGCTGCTGCTCGCGCGGATCGCCCGGCACGCCGACAGCCAGTTCGGCCGCGACCACCACTTCGCCGAGATCCGCACCCCGACTGACTTCCGCCGCCGCGTGCCGATCGGCGACTACGCCCGCCACGAACCGTACATCGATCGCGTGCGCCAGGGCGAGCTGAACGCCCTCTTCGGCGACGGGACCGAGGTCCTGATGTTCGCCATGACCTCGGGCACCACCAACCGGCCCAAGACCATCCCCGTGACCCGCGAGTCGCTGCGCGACTACCGCGAGGGGTGGACGATCTGGGGCATCCTGGCCTTCGAGGCGCACATCGAGATCCTCCGCCGCGGCCTGCGCCCGATCCTCCAGCTCGCCAGCGACTGGCGGGAATCGGTCACGCCGGCCGGGATCCCCTGCGGCGCCATCACGGGCCTGACCGCCCACATGCAGAATCCCCTGGTGCGGACGACCTACTGCATGCCGGCCGCCGCGTCGCGGATCAAGGACATTGAGTCGAAGTATTACGTCGCGCTGCGGGCCTCCTGCTACCGCGACGTCGGCACCGTGATCGCCGCCAATCCCAGCACCATCCTGGCCATGGCCCGGCTGGGCGACCGCGAGAAACAGGTCCTCATCCGCGATCTCTACAACGGCACGATCGACGAGAAGTGGACGATCCCGGCCGAGATCCGCCGCGCCCTGCGGCTCCGCATGGCGATCCCGCACCGGCGCGCCGCGCGCCGGCTCGAGCGGATCGTCGAGCGCACCGGCCGGCTGCTGCCGAGGGACTACTGGCCCAACCTCGACTTCCTGTCGAACTGGATGGGCGGCACGATGAAGGCGTACCTGCGGGGATACCCCGAGTTCTTCGGCGAGACTCCGGTCCGCGACGTGGGGTTGATCGCCTCGGAGGGCCGGATGACGATCCCGATCGAGGACGGCACGCCCGCCGGGCTGCTCGACGTCCGGCACCACTATTTTGAGTTCATCCCCGAGGACCAGGCCGATCGCGAGCAGCCCGAGACGGTCGAGGCGACCGAGCTGGTCGAGGGCCGGAGCTATTTCATCGTCCTTACCACGGCCGGCGGGCTGTACCGCTACAACATCTCGGACCTGGTCCGGTGCGTCGGCTACCACGGGACGACGCCACTGATCGAGTTCCTCAACAAGGGCGCGCACTTCTCCAGCGTGGCGGGCGAGAAGCTGTCGGAGCACCAGGTGATCGCCGCCGTGCAGGCGGCGCAGCACGCGGCGGGGCACGCGCTCAAATCCTACCTGCTGCTCCCCTGCTGGGGCGAGCCGCCGTTTTACTCGCTGCTGGTCGAGGACGACGACCTGCCGTCCGGCGACGCCGAGGCCGACGCCCGCCTCGCCGCGGCCGTCGAGCAGGAACTCCGCCGGCAGAACGACGAATACGCCAACCGGCAGGAGACGCATCGGCTCGCGCCGGCGCAGGTCGTCCGCATCCGGCCGGGCTCGTGGTCCGAGTTCCAGAAGCGGCGCCTGGCGAAAAGCGGCGGCGCCGTCGAGCAGTACAAGCAGCCGCACCTCATCCCGGACCTGAATCAGATCGACGCCTTCCGCGCGTTCGCGGTCGAGGTGCCCGCGCGGTAGGATCCTTGCGTCAGGGTTCGACGCCTTCGAAATTATGAAATGACACCAATTCCTTCCCAATGCCTTCTCGCCCGCCGGCCTCAGGCCCCATCTGATCGCGCCGGGGCGTGCGACTCGAAGCGTGCGATCTCTTCCTTGAGTTGATTGGCGAGCTTCTTGAGCGATCGCCTCGTCAACTCGCGGGTCTGCGGATTCTCCACGGGCACGGCGTCGAGCTCGCCAAGTCGCTCCTCCAGCATCTGGAGCTTCTTTCGCGTGTTCTCGAGCTGGCGGCGGCTCTGAATGGTGCTCATAGGAGGACCTCGATCAGACCTTTAGGCATGCCGTCGCGATCGGTCGCGAAGAACTGCTCCGTGAGCAACGCGAACTCGGATGGCTCCGCGGAGTGGATGTCGAGGAAGGGTAGTCCCTCGCTGATCTCATTTAGCGCGGCGACATCAAGGGTATGGTCGGGAGCCACCAGGAGGATGCAATCGATGTCGTTGGGCTCAAAGCGCTCCGTCACGAAGCTACCGTCAATGACCAGGCGCTGGATTCCCGCGCGTCTCACCAGGTCGATCAGCCACGTCAAGGATTCGAACTGGACGCGTCGCAGTTCCGATTCCGTCCCGAATCGCGCCTCGATCTCGTCCAGGGTTGCCCGGTGTATGCCCGGCGGCAAGTAGCCATTATCCTCGAACGCCGGTATCATCTCGGTTCACAGTGAGTGCTTCCGGATCGTCACCTTCACCATAGTTTACCGCCGCTCGGCGCTCAGCAGAAGACGATGATCATCGAAGGCCTTTGCCGCCCGCACCTGGCACGGCCATTCCAGCCGTTCCGCATCCAATCTGGCCGACGGCCGGAAAGAGGCTAAGAGGACAGACATATTACCGCCGCCCCGCCGCCTCGGCATCCATGCAATCTTAGCAGAAAAGTGCCTGTCCTTTTGGGGAGTCCCTCTTGGGGAGTCCTGCAATCTTAGCAGAAAAGTGCCTGTCCTTTTGGGGAGTCCCATCCGTCTCCTTCGTGGTCGTCAGCAAGTTCTCCGATCACCTGACGCTGTATCGACTCGAAGATATCTTAACGCGACACGGCGTCTTCCTGGCGCGAAGCACGCTGTGCGACTGGGTCCGCGACGCCGCCATGGTGCTCGAGCCGCTGGCGATGCTCC
>DAIDHB010000210.1 GCA_027452145.1 Planctomycetales bacterium | reverse complement strand
TACCTCGCGATCCCGCGCTACGACCCGGCCCGGGGCATGCGGCTCAGCTCCTACCTGATCCGCTGGGCCTATTACGCGATCGCGAGCCACGGCGACAGCCGGGCCTGCCGGCCGACGGCGCCCGGGCCGCTCGACGACGACGACGACCAGGTCGCGGCCCCCGAGCCCCCGGCCGACGCCGCCGAGCTCGCCGAGGCGGCGGGACTCCTGGGCCCCCTCCTGGACCGGCTCGAGCCCCGCGAGCGGGCCGTCGTCCGCCTCTGGTACGGCCTCGACCCGGTCCCGGGCCTCGAGGACGCCCCGGCCCGGACCGCGGCCCGGCCCTCCGCGCTGATCGCGCGGCACCTGGGCCTCTCCCGCGAGCGGGTCCGACAGATCCACCGCGACGCCCTGGCCCGGCTCCGCGCGTGGGCCGGGCAACCGTCAGGATGATGCGCGGCCCTCAAGCGCTACGCCGGGCGGGTCTCGCGGCGATCGCCGCCGCGGTCTGGAGGTGGCTGACCTGCCCGGCCAGGTGGACGTAGACGCTGGCCGTGATCTCCGTCGACGCATGGCCGAGCAGCTCGGAGACCGTGGCGACGTCCACCCCGTTCATGACGGCCGCCGTCCCGAACGTGTGCCGGAGCAGGTAGGCGCAGACGTCCGCGGAGAGCCCGGCCCGGTCCCGCAGCCGCTTCATCCGCAGCCGGACCGCATTGGCCGTCCAGGGCCTCCCGCGCGAGTTCAAAAACACGTGGTCGCCGGCCCCATGGGGCCGGCGCCTGCGGAGGACCTGGAAGAAGCGCTGCATGACCGGCCCGAGGTGGATGACCCGCGGCCGCCGGGTCGCGTCGGTCTTGTGGTCCCAGAGCAGGATGTGGTCTCGCCGGACGTCGTGCCACCGCAGATCCCTCAGCTCCTGGGGCCTGGCCCCCGTCTGCCTGAGCGCAAACAGGAGCGGCCGGAAGTCGCTGTCGGTCGCCCGGACCAACGCGAGGTATTCGGCGTGCGCCAGGGCCCGGCGGCGCCCGCGGGGCCGGGGCCGCTTGAGTCCCTCGAGGGGATTGCGGGCGATTAGCCCCTCCTCGGCAGCCCAGGCAAGGAACCGGAACGCGTACCGGCGGCCGTTGTATTCGTGCGATCCGCTCCAGCCATGCCGACCGACCCAGCGGGTGATGTCGATCGGTCGCAGTTCGGGCGACGGCACCTGGCCGAGTTCGGCCGTCAGCTTGGCGCCGTACCAGGCGTACTGGGCGACCGTCGCCGGCCGATTGTGCGCCCGGGCGTATTCGAGGAAGGCGTCGACGACCTCGGCCAGGCGGGGCGATGCGCCGGCGCCCCCGGGGGCCAGCGCGGCGGCGAGAACCTCATGAAGCGGGCGCGCATCCGTAACGAGCATCAGGTTTTGCCTCCCTGAAAGACCTCGTCTGTTCGCGCAAGCTTAACACACGGAAACACGGCAAGCCGGACGTTTCTCTCCGGAGCTAAAGGTTGCAGGTTCAAATCCTGCCGGGCATACTCAGAAGTGCTTGAAAATAAAGGATTTGCGGCGACTCGCCGCAAAGCCTTTTTCTATTGCTGGTCCGGAGCTATTGCAATTCTATTGCCGCCGGGGTCTTGCGTGGGAATAATGTCGCTAGACAGATATCCCCTAGGTGGAGCCCGGTCATGGCGAATCTCCAGGCCGACAGCAAGGGAAACTTCAGCGTGTTCTTCCGCTGGCGGGGCAAGCCGTTCTGCCGGTCGCTGAAGACGAAAGACCTCCGGGAAGCCGAAACCCGGCTCGCCGAGATCGAGACGCTCCTCTACCGCCTCGGGGCGGGCCTCCTGACTGTGCCGGACGACGCCGACATCGCCTCCTTCGTCGTGTCCGGGGGGCGGCTCTCCACCCAGCCCGGCAAGATCGAGGAGAAGACGGACGAGTCGATCACGCTCGGCCGGCTCTTCGCCCTGTATCAGGGTTCCGTCAAGGATCGGGCCAACACGGGCCGTACGAAGAAGATCCACATGGGCCATCTGGCCCGGATCATCGGAGACGAGAAGCGGCTTCCTGACCTCCAGTTGAAGGACGTTCAGGCGTACGCCGACCGTCGCCTGGCCGAGATGCACGGGAAGCGGCTCATTCGTCCGTACACCGTCGGCAACGAGATCAAGACACTCCGGCACGTCCTGACCTGGGCCGTCCGCTTGAAGCACTCCTCGGCACCGATCACCTGGGAGGTGGGGGACGTGAACCTGCCTCCCGATCCCGGCAAGGAACGCTTTCGCACCTCGAAGGAGATCCTCCAGCGAATCGAGCGAGGTGGCTTGAAGGAGGACGAGATCAAGCGGCTCTGGTCCAGCCTGTATCTGACCCGTGGGCAACTTGATGAGTGCCTTGCGTTGGTCCGGGACAACGCCCTCGAATTATGGGTCTACCCGATGGTCGCCATTGCTGCGCTAACGGGTGCCCGGCGAAGCGAGATCATCCGAGCCGAGGTGGATGACTTCGACCTGAAGAATGGCCACTGGGACGTCCGGGAATTGAAGCGGGACACGGAGAAGGAATTCACGATCCGCATGGTCCCGCTGCATCCCTTGTTGAATCAAATCCTTGAGTCATGGCTGAATGTCCATCCAGGCGGTCGCTGGATGATCACCAAGGACGGTAGACAATTGAAGGTGGATGATGCCGATACACACCTCGCCATCGCCCTGCGAGGCCATGAGGTCTTCCTTCACGTCACCTGGCACAAGTTCAGGCACTCGGTCTGCTCGATCATGGCCAGCCAGGGCATCGACCAACGGAAGATCGATGCTATCGTGGGCCACGTCGATGAGCGGACGGCAGCCCGATACCGGCATTTGTGTCCCATGACGAACCTAGATGCCGTGAAGTCCTTGCTGGGTTGATTCGTCGGCTTCAACGGTGGCCGGGCCGGGGGAGGAGCCCCTCGCTTTCGTACCGAATCAGTTCGGCGTGGGGCACCATCCATTCCTTGTGCCTGCCACGGCCGACGAGTCGCTTCTCCGCCCTGATGCGGCCCTCCCGGCACCAAGCTCTGACTTGATACCCTGACCGCCCCACCCGTGCCGCCACCTCTTCAGTCGAATAATATTCCTTCACGACCTGCCGGGAGTTCAGGCTGTCCAGACGGTCGAGGATTGCAACCTGAGTACGTTCAATGCGGTCCAGTCGCTCCATATGCTCCGAGGCGATGATCCGAGCCTGATTCTCCTGAGCGAGGCCGGACAAGTTCTTGATCTCACCGGCGGCCTCCTCGGCATCCAAGTAGGGCGAACGGCAACGTCCGTTCACCCCGCTCACCGAAATCGTATCCGGGTTGGGGAGGGGGCGATGAGCGACGGCCTTCCCCGAGGGGGCCTGCGGACTACGGGCCTCTTCTGCCTGACGGCGGCAAGAATCTGCCCCACGGGAGGCGTGAGAATCGGGATGCCCGAGAGCAGCCGGCTCTGGGCTCCGAGAGGGAGCGAGGTACAGGTCGAGGCGTTTCTCCAACCCGTCGATTCGCTCGACCAGATCGTGGATGATATCTTCGAGGGGCGGGTCGGACTGCGGAAGAGCACTCGAAGTTCTGTCAGAGCGCAGCATGGGCATACCTTCATCGCCGTGCGATGGATTGGTATGCCGACGCTCTGCCTTTCGAGCTAAGCACCGCCCTTGAGGAGCGGTGAGACGGGATTCGAACCCGCAACCTTCGGCAAGGTCGTGTGTCGTGGCGAGGCTACCCCTCGGGCGGCCAGATCGTCACGACTGTTTGGTTATTCTAGCCTCGGGTTGGTCGGGTGTAAAACGACAGCACTCTCTTCGTCTCGATGCCTGCTCGCCTTGGCCGAAAACCGATAACCCGCACCTACGTCTCACCGCCTGGCGTCATCCCGAGGACTTACGCCGGCCGTGACAGCCCTTCGCCACCCCAACCCCCATCCCACTCGCCATCCCGAACACCTCCCCCAGCGGCAAAAAAGGCCCACCCATGGTCCCCAAAGACCTCGGTCCCGACGCTCTTCGAGGAGATAAGGGGGAGGCGGCCCGCATCGTGATAGTGGTAAGCGCACGGTAAAACCAGTCTTGCCACGGCTGCTAACCTCCTGGGTTGATCCCCATTTTCCCACCCAGGAGAAAACCCATGGCTCGTCCCAAGGACCTCGGCCTCGAACACACCTGGCGCCTCCGCCTCCGCCGGCAGGCCACCAGCGGCCTGTCGATCCCCGAGTTCTGCTCACGCGAGGCGGTCTCCACCGCCTCGTTCTACGCCTGGAGACGGCGACTCGCCGCACCGGAACCCGTCACCACGACCGCCCCGCTGTTCGTCCCCATCCGGCTCGATCCACCATCCCCCTCCGATCACGCGCCGCCGCTTTGCGGCTTCATCATCGAGTTGCCCCACCGCGTCCGCCTCCGTTGCGACGCCGCACCCGACCCCCTCTGGCTCGGGCGCCTCATCGCCGCTCTCGCCGACGTCGCCCCGCGGGAGGAAATACCGTGATCTCACTCCCCTCCGCCGTCCGCGCGTTCCTCTGCACCCGATCGGTCGATATGAGGAAGAGCTTCGACGGCCTCTCCGGCCTGGTCGAGCAATGCTTCCGCCACGACCTCCTCGACGGCCACCTTTTCCTCTTCGTCAACCGGCGCCGCGACCGCATCAAGGTCCTCTACTTCGATCACGACGGGCTGGCCATCTGGTACAAACGCCTCGAAGTCGGGTCCTTCCAGGTGCCGGATGCCGGCGATCGCGACGGCGTCGAGCTGACCCAGGCGCAGTTGGCGATGATCCTCTCCGGCATCGACATCAACACCGCCAGGCAGCGCCGGCGCTTTCAACCCACCGGCCGTAACACCCGGAAAAACGAAGGGATTTCACACGAAAAGGATTTGCATAATAGCACAGATTGTGTATAATCGATGCCATGGACACGGCACCTTGCCCCATCGACGATCCCGCCGAACTCCGGCGGCTTCTCGACGACCTGCTCCGCCGCAACGACGAGTTGCGGCAGCAGGCCGACGATGAACGAGGTAGGGCCGACGACGCGCAACGCCGCATCGACGAGCTGCAGCGGGTCCTCGATCAGGTCGCCATCGACTACGACCGCCTCAAGGAAGAGAACGCCGAGCTGGCCGAGACGTTGGCCTTGCTCCGCCGCTACATCTTCGGCCCCCGCCGCGAGCGCCGGGTCGACGACCCCAGCCAGGGCCATCTCTTCGACCTCCCCGCCGAATCTCTACCCGGGCCCGAGCTCGAGCCGGCCCCGGCCGACACCGCGCCGACGCGATCCGTCCCGGCCCGCTCTTCTCGCCGCGCCCGCTTCGAGCACCTCCCGCAGATCCGCATCGAGCACGACATCCCCGAGTCGGAGAAGACCTGCCCCTGCTGCGGCGATCCCAGGCAGCGGATCGGCGAAGATGAGTCTCGCGTGCTCGAGTTCATCCCGGCCCGGCTGGAGGTTCATGTCCATGTCCTGCCCAAGTACGCCTGCCCCAGATGCCGCGACGGCGTCGCCTCGCCGCCCGTCCCGCCCAGGCCCATCCCCGGCGGCATGGCCGGGCCCGGGCTGGTCTCGTTCGTGCTCGTCAGCAAGTTCTCCGATCACCTGACGCTGTATCGACTCGAAGATATCTTAACGCGACACGGCGTCTTCCTGGCGCGAAGCACGCTGTGCGACTGGGTCCGCGACGCCGCCATGGTGCTCGAGCCGCTGGCGATGCTCC
>DAIDHB010000209.1 GCA_027452145.1 Planctomycetales bacterium | reverse complement strand
CACCGTCAGCACGTCCTCGATCCTCCGTGAGGTGAACATCTCGTGTCGAGGCGTTCACCCTACCGGAGGCGGCTGGGGTGGGTCACTTTTAGACGATCATTTCGCCCCTGGGTGGGTCACTTTTAGACGATCACTTCCAGGTGACAGGCCGTGCCGCAGGTAGCCCAGCCCGAGGAGCAGGCCACCTCCCAGAAACGCAGCACTCAGGATGATCATCCCCGACCAGCGGCCCCGCTGGTTCGAGCCCGATCTCGCCAGGGCCGTCCGAAGCTCGTCGGCCAACTCCCTGGCCGAGCCGTAGCGATCGGCGGGGTGCTTGGCCAGGCAGCGGAGGCAGACCTCGGCCAGCGAGGGCGGGACGCTCGCATCCAGCGGCGCCGGCGATCGGAAGAGGATTTGCTCCCGCAGGGCCGTCGGCGTCCGGGCGTGGTACGGCAGGCGACCGGTCAACAGCTCGTAGAGCACGACGCCCAGGGCGTAGAGGTCCGTCCGAGCATCGATCAGCTGCACCTCGCCGGCTACCTGCTCCGGGGCCATGTAGGGCAGCGTGCCCGAGGTGGCGGTCTTGCCCCGTGCGAGGTCATCCGCCGTGGCGGCGATGCCGAAGTCGGTGATGAGGGGCCGCCCCTGGCGATCGATCAGGATGTTGGCCGGCTTGATGTCCCGGTGGACGAAGCCCTGCTCGTGGGCGAAGTGCAACGCCTCGGCGACCTCGACGATCAGCCGGGCCGCCTCGGCGGGATGGGGTCGATGGCGGGCGATCCGCTCGGCCAGGTTCTCGCCGTCGATCAGGTCGCTGACGATGAAGCCGTCGCCGTCATCCCGGCCGACATCGTGGACCGAGACGATGCCGGGGTGCCGCAGCCCGGCCGCCCGACGGGCCTCTTCGAGTAGCAGATCGGCCTGCTCGGGACCGGTCATCCTTCGAGGCCGGGGGATCTTGATGGCCACCGGGCGCTGGAGTTCGGGATCGTAGCCACGGTAGACCCGGCCCTGGCCCCCCTCGGCGATCAGCCCCTCGATCCGATATCGACCCCCCAGCGTCCTCGGCAGCGGGTCGAACCGCTCGTCGCCGTCCACGTCGTCCCCATCCGCCGGGGGCTCCTTGACCCAGGCCGTCGCCTTGAGGGCGGCGATCCGCTCCCGCAGTTCCGGCTCCAGGCCGGGCTCGTCGGCGCAGAGTTCGCCCGGCGGGATGTCCCGGCCGTGCTCCCACGCCTCTTCCCAGCGGAGCAGCCGATCGGCGATCCGGTCCTCCTGCGTCATGGTCGGTGTCCGCCCCTCACTCGGGGTGCTCGTCCTTCATGGCCCGATGCAGCAGCAGGCGGGCCGCCTGCCATCGGCGCTTCAAAGTCGCCAGCGAGATGCCCAGGACGGCGGCGGCCTCCGGCTGGGTCAGGCCCTCGTACCACAGGAGGTTGAACACCTCCCGCTGCTCCTCGGGCAGGGCCTCGACCCGCTCGTGGAAGGCTGTCCAGCCCTCCAGCGAGTCCGGCTCGCCCCGCTGATCCGGGCTCGACCCGGCGGCCTCCCCGCCGTCGGTGTGGTGGTTGGCCCCATGCCCCTCCGGCCCGTTGTGGTGCCGGGCCAGGTCGAGCAGCTCCCGCCGGATCTGCGTGGCGGCCAGGCCGTAGAACTGGCGCACCGATTCGGGATGGACCTGGGCCAGCGACCGGTGCAGCCGGATCATCGCCCCCTGGAGCACGTCGTCGGTCTGCTCCCATCGCCGCACGCCGGGATAGCCCCGGAGCATCCGTTGTGTCAGCAGGCGGAGCTGCTCGCAGGCCCGTTCGATGACCTCGTTGCGGGCGTCGGCGCGGCCGTGGCGCAGCCGATCGAGCCACTGGTGGAGCTGCGTGGTCTCGCCCGGCATCCCGATCATCGGCCCGGCCCATCGTGTACGGGGATCGTCGCTTTATCGCCGTCACGACTTTACTACGCCATGCTCGCATGGGCTACCACCCGGGAAGGATTGTTGCCGTCGATCTACACGGATGAGCGGGAGCGGCCCGGTATCCGGCTCAGATCGGCCATCCGGCGATGTCAATCCCCACGACCCGTGAGCCGTCCTCGGCCTCGCTCCCGCTCTTCTTCTTGGGGGAACCATTCGCCCCGGGAGAGAGGAGATGCCGCATCGTCGTCGCTGCCCGGCAAGTCATCACCGGCAACGTCTCCCTGATGATCCGGCCGTTGCGGGCCGTCGCAAGGTCGCTGACGGGGCTGGCGCCGTGCCTGTGGCGGTGGTCCGTCCGGGTGACCCGCCCCTCTCGGGAGTACGCCTGGCGCTGGTGGCACTACTCATTCCGGGAGCCGCTCGCATCCTCCGACGAGGCCCATGAGGCGTTGCGCCGGCTCTGCGGCTATCGGCTCGTCGGCGGGCCGCAGCGGATCGCCCGGGTCGTGCCGGGGCTGCGGAGATTTCGCTTCGGCGTCCGGGTGGTCGTCCAGGCCGAGCGGCAACCGTCCCGGAGCTGGACGGCGCAGTGGGTCCGCTGGGTCGATGACCCGCTGGAACTCTGGCTGATCCGCTCCGCCGTCAGTGGGGCCGGACCGGCACGGCCGGAGCCGGGGGCTGGGACAGCAGCGAGAGGCCAGCCATCCGAGGGCGGGCTCCTGGACAGCATGTCTCGGGAGGAGATGGGCGAGTTGCTGGGCGGGCCGCAGGGGGAACCTCGCATGCGATCGGCGCTGAGACTGATGTGGGACGGGCTGGTCGGCCTCGGCTGGCTGGCCGTCCTCTGCGTGTTAGGACCGACATTGATGTCTGGGAGACCGTCGCCGCCGGCCTCCGGCGGGGGAGCCGTAGATGGCATGAGGGCCGAGGTCCCCAAGGGCGCCGGCCCCGTCGAGGCCCAAGCCGCTCCTGATAACAGGCCGGTCGCACGCCGGGACATGGGCCAGGCGGCGACCGTGACGCCCCGCCGCAACGTCCCCACTCCGGCGAACCTGCACAACACCTACCGGCCGGGCGAGCCGTACCCCTACTCGCTGGCTCGGAACCGCAACAACGAACTCCGCTGGACGATCAACGAGTTCCGCTGGCGGCTGGGCGACCCGGCCGGGGCGAGGACGTACTGGGATCTCCGGCAACTCGACGAGCCGCTCGGCGGCGAGTTGCCGGAGCGCCTGGACGACCTCCGCAGGCAGAACTGGGAATTGGACTGGCGGGCCGAGCAGCTCCACCGGCTCCTCGCCGGCCTGGAGCCGCAGGTGGAGATGCCGACGATGCCGAGGGGGTGGAACGACGTTTCCATCCCCCGCCCGATCTGAAGGCCGGGCGACCGCTTCTGCCGTGTGCAGATATGACGACCCGGGAACCTCGATCGACAATCCTGAGCTACCTCGGCCCCCGCCTCCGCTCATCTCGATAGGTAAGGAGCCGCCCGCTGTCCCAGGCGGCTCCTTCGGGGATCGTGGGGCGGCCGGAGTCGAGCTGATGGATCACGACGTAGGAGTCGCTATCCACCGTGGCGACGGTAGCCTGGCCCTTCCGTCACTCGCCGGTCGGGCCGGAGAGGAGGTCATCCAGGACCGAGGCCGGTGCCAGCGCCAGGTAGGTCAGCCAGCGGTCGCCCAGGCTCGGCTCCAGGTCAAGCAGTTGCTCGGCCCGGCCGCCGTCCATGCCGAACTCGGTCAGCCGCATCAGGGCGGCACGGCGCAAGGCCCGGCTCTGCACGGCGGCGAGGTCGTCCATCGGGGAGACCGCTCCTGCGAGGATCACCCGTGCCGTCGCCCGCAATGCCCGGTTGACGACCCCGGCATCGGCGTCCTCGCCGCCGGGGTGGGCGTCGATCGTGACTCCGAACTCCGCCCGCAACGCCCCGGCCACCGCCAGGACCATCTGGAACTCGGCGGTCCGCTCGTAGCCCTCGAATTCAGGCAGCTCATCCCCCATATCGCCCCCTACGAACGAACGGGAACCGGACACCCGACGTTCGAGTCGGGCTATGGTCGTTCCGCCGGTGTCAAGGCGTGCGGGGGCAGCACGGCCAGATGGCATGCTGGCCAGGAAATGACGAGGGGCACCGGCCAGGGATCAGGGCGGCGAGGCCGGCCCGTTCGGCTCGTCCGTGAAGGGTGCGAACAGCTCGGCCAGCGACACGCCCAGGGTGGCGGCGATCCGCTCGATGTTCTGGAGGCTGATGTTCTGCTCGCCCCTCTCGACGTGGCCGATGTACGTGCGATGGAGGCCAGCCAGGTCGGCGAACGCCTCCTGCGACCAGCCCCGCTCGGTGCGGAGCTGCCGGAGTCTCGACCCGAAGCGTTTGCGGATGTCGTCGTCTCGCATCGGGGCGAGTGTAGGATGGGTGCCTCCTTCGGATCGACAGCCGATCAATAGACAGCCAATAACTAGCATTCCGCCCGCAACCATCGTATCATCGGCGGCCCACGAGTTCACGCACTTGCCGGGCGATGCTTGTCCTTGAACGAGGACGGGGCGGCGGGTGACAGCGGGGGATGGTGGTGGCGGAGGAACTCGATGGGGCCGGGACGGGCCTGTCTGGGCGACCCCGATCACGCACGGTCCGACGGCCTGGAGGTTGAGCGATGGCGCAGCGGTGGTACTACGCCCAAGGCGGGCAGAAGATCGGCCCGGTCACGTCCCAGGAGTTGCGGTATCTGGCCGCCTCGGGAACGCTCCAGCCCACCGACCTCGTTTGGGTCGAGGGGAACGATCGGGGGAAGGAGGCCCGCTCCGTGGTCGGGCTCTTCCCGACGGCGAAGGGCGAGGGGCGACCCGAGCCTCCTCCACTCCCCGAGGGGCGGGTCGCTAATGCCGGGTCTACGCAAGGGGCAGTGGCCGGTCGGAACGAGGACCCGGCTCGACCGAAGACGGCGATGATCAGCCGGGAGAGTGCTGCCGCTACGGCAACGACAAGCCCTATTGTCCTGAGTTAGAAATTCGCCGACCAACCTTGTTCTATCGCAGGATTCATCATATAATCCAATAAAGGAGAAACATGATGAATAAAGGTGGTCGCCCCAAGCCCGTGCTGACCCTCACCGACGACGAGCGGCAGATGCTC
>DAIDHB010000208.1 GCA_027452145.1 Planctomycetales bacterium | reverse complement strand
GATCCATTGCTTCTACTGAATGGGGCACTGCGAAATGCTGCTCGCGGTCGCGGGCCTCGACAAGTCGGCACTGGATGAGCGAGAGCGGCGGTTGGCAAGCGGGGACTGGTCGTCCTTCCCGCCCGGCGATCGCGCCGCGTTTCTCTTCGCTCGCAAGCAGTCAAAGGAACCCTGGTCGATCGACGGGCGCGACATTGCCCGGCTGGTGGACCACTTCGGCACCGAGCGGACCATCGACATCCTGTTCTGGGCGTGCCGGTGCCACTACATGACGCGCGTCGCCGATGCCTTCCAGATCCCGCTGGAGCGCGACAACGTCTTCGAGGGGATGGGTATCGGCGTCCCGGAGAAGGACGGGAAGAAGTCGAACAAGAAATAATCGTCGAACGATGAGATTGCGTCCGTCCTACTACCTGACCCGATTGCCGGCGGGGGCTGTCCTTACGCTCCTCGTCCTGCTCCTGCTTGCGCCCTGCCCGGCGAGGGCGGGCTGCTCGCATCTCGCGCTGTCACGGGACGAGCTGGCACGGGTCTCGTTCCTGGACGCGACGCTCGACCGCGACCTGCTCACGCCCGCCGATCTCCCGGCCGCGCCGCCGGAGCGGCCGGGTTGCTCGGGGTTCTGGTGCTCGGGGGCTCCGGCGATTCCACCGGTCCCTTCGGGCGCGTTCGAGGGGCGCCCCGGCCTTTGGGTCTGGCGAGAGCTCGACCCCGATGGGGCCGCGGCCGGGCCGTCGTTCCGCGACGAGCAGGCCGATCCCGTACGCCCCGTGCGTCGGGCCGGTTTCATTCTCCGTCCGCCTCGCCCCGCCCCGCCCGCCTGAACGACCTACCGACGGATCGTGGCGCGTGGTCCATGGGATGACCTGCTCGATCGGGGTGCGCGCCTCGGCGGTCGGTGCTCAGCGTCTGTCCCGAACGAGGCGAGCGGGGGTGTCAGCCCCCTGTCCGGTGAGCGAATCCCTCTAACCCAAAGACAAAGGGCTGACGCCCCCCGCTCGCCCGGAATCGCCCCTCGCTGGAACAGACTCTTACGCATTCTCAACCGAACACATCCAACTCGATGAGGAGCCACGAATCATGAGACGAACGCGAGCCGGATTCACGTTGATCGAGCTTCTGGTGGTCATTGCGATCATCGCGGTGCTGATTGCCCTCCTCTTGCCGGCCGTGCAGTCGGCGCGCGAGGCGGCCCGGCGGGCCCAGTGCACCAACAACCTCAAGCAGCTTGGCCTGGCGATGCACAACTACCACGACTCGATGGGCTGCTTCCCGATGAGCATGGGGTTCGACTCCCCCGGCTTCGGCTATCCGGAGCCGGTCTCGTACTCGGGCCTGAGCATGCTCCTGCCGTACATGGAGCAGTCGGTCGTCTTCAACACGATCAACTACAGCATTCACCGCGGCGACCCGGGCAACATCACCGCCAAGGCGACGGTGGTCAGCTCGTTCCTCTGCCCGTCCGACCCTCAGCAGGGCAACCTGCCGCCCGGGCAGGCCGGGGAGAATTATCACCCGAATTCGGGCAACACCATCGACTACGTCCACGACATCAGCGACCCGTGGAACTTCAACACGAGCCTGCCGCCATTCAACGGCGTGTTCTACCCGCTGAGCTGGACCCGGGTCGCCGCCATCACCGACGGCACCAGCAACACCGCGGCCTTCAGCGAGATGGGGCTCGGCGACATGTCGAACGCCATCGCGACGGAGAAGACCGACCAGTTCTGGACCCAGACCTGGCCGACCACGCCCGCGCTGGCGATCACCCAGTGCCAGGGATTCCCGGCAGCGGACCTGTCGTACCAGGGCCTGTCGACCGACGGCGTACCCTGGCTCGAGGGGAGCACCTCGGCAATGTATAACCACGTCAACACGCCCAACAAGCGGTCCTGCGTCTTCCCGCCCGGCCGGATCATGAACACGGCGAACAGCTACCACCCCGGCGGGGTCAACCTATCGATGTGCGACGGCTCGGTCCGGTTCGTCAAGGATTCCGTCAGCCTGGTGACGTGGAACGCGCTGGGATCGCGCAACGGCGGCGAGGTTATCAGCGCCGATTCCTACTGATCCGCTCGAGGAATGAGGAAACGAATCGATGAGACGAGCATTCCGATCCCTCGCCGGGACTGCCCTGACGGCACTGGCCGTCGCCGCGATAGCCGGATGCGGCGGCCAGCAGCCGGCCAACCCCGACCAGGCCCGCGCCACCCTCGCCACGGCGCTCGACGCCTGGCGAGACGGCCGGACCATCGACGACGTGACGGGCGGCAGCCCTCCGATCGTCGTGGCCGATCCCTCGTGGAAGGCCGGATACAAGCTGTCGCGCTACGAGGTTGCCGAGGCGACCCGCACGGCGGGCTTCGACCTGAAGATCCCCGTGGAATTGTGGCTGGAGAATCCCCAGGGCAAGCCGGTACGCGAGAAGGTCAAGTACACCGTCAGCGTCCGGCCGTCGCGAACCGTGATCCGCGCGCCGCTCTGACGAGCTCCTCGACCATGACGTCTTCCGCAAGGGCGAGCTGTCGCGGCTCGCGGATTTCCGGGGCCGCGACGGATCGCAATGACAGAGCGATCGTAGGCGGGACGCGACGGTGTCCAGTCCCCGCCCTTCGAGTCCTCCTCCGATCGAGCGAGGAGGGACTCGAGGGACGCGGGGTGATTCATAACTTTGTCGCGGCCTGACCGTCCTCCAGGAGCGCGGCGGCCTTGAGCACGAGCTCGGCCTCGTGCCTGTCCCGGTCGGTGATATACCCCCTTTTCACGATCCGGGTCAGCAGCCGGCGCATCCTCATCAGCATCAGCGAAACCTCGATGCGAGCGCCGCGCTCGCGATACCACGCATCCATCAAGGACTCGAGCTCGGACCGATCCGAGTCCTCCGGAACATCGACTTTCGCCAAGGTGTCAGCCCGATCCTTCGTGCGGACGCCGCGCTCGATGACTCTGCTCATGATTCACTCCTTTGTGAGCTCCGATGGGAACGGGACTGGCCCCGAGTCTGCCGGAAGCCTGTCCGTTCTCCGCCGGAGCCCGCTAGGTTGAAAGTGGCAAGACTCCCTGGGCGGGGCCGTCGTGTCGGCGCCGGCGGCCGGATGAAGCGACGGCCATGCAGGCCCGTGCCTCACCGCCGCCCGCGGCATCAATCTGCTGGCCTCGTCGAACGGTCGAGCGGGACCGTACGATGGCGCGGCGGCCTCGGCCGACCCGAGGAGACCGGCCGGCGCCCGCACCGGCACGTCGGCGACCGCGGCCGGGAGGCCGGCGCGTTCGGTGCGTTCGGCGATTCGGCCTCGCCCGCATGGCCGCCGGACATCCGACAGCCGGGCGCCGACGAGCCAGGACGCTCTCCGCGAAGCAGGTCCCCTCGATCGGGGCCGCTCCGGGGACGGATCGGCCAATCCGACGGCTCGCGCCGCCGACCGATCCCGCCCCGGTCACGTCCATTCCGTCCATCGCCGGGATGTCGTGCGGGTCCCGCACGACATCCGGAACGGCGGCCCCGATGTGCATGTCCATGGTGAGCGGTCCCTTCGGGCAACCAGTCCCCCGCATGTCGTCGCGGGATGAAGGCCTCGGATGGCCTTCGGGACGGAGCGATACGGCACGACCCGTAGAAATCATGTGCGGAGCCCCGATCCCGCGAACTGCCGACGACGCGGCGGCGAATCAATGGTCAGAGTCGGGCGAGTCATCCGTCGTCATCGACGAATCGAAGCCCCGCGGCATCCGCCGAACAGGTCCCGTTTGCGTGCCTTCGCGAAGTGGAGGACCTGGTGCCGCCATCGGCCAGATCCCCCAACTATAAGGGCACGGCCCCCGGGCCGCAAGGCGGTCGACCGAGAACCGCCGCCAGGATTATCCTCTCACGGCCCGTGGTCCCCTGAATCCGGCAAGAAATAACATGGTCGTTCCATCCGAAGCCGGGCATCTTCGCCGGGCGCCTCGGAGGCTCGGGGACGGCCGAGAACCCCGGTAATCGAGGGCTTTTCGAGGCTTGCACGGTGCCCTTCGCGGCGGGAGAGACTCGCGGATCTCGATTCGGCGATCCGCCAACTTAGTTCCCGCGCGCCCCATAACATGCGCGCCCTCCGCCGGGCATACGCCTATATGTTTTTCGTAAATTTCTTTGGATTTCGAATTTCCGCTGATATATCAACTCCAAACGAGCGAGATCGTGACCCGCCCGGCGCGCGGGCCGCCCCTATGGCCTGCCCTTCGCGCCCCACCGTTGGAGCAGCCACTCCTGCCGCTCGACGTCCGCCCGGGCCTCCTCGACGATCGACTCGCACACCAGCTTGCAGAGGTCCTGGACCAGCGGGTCGTCGAGCCGGTAGAAGACCTGCAATCCCTGCTTGCGGCGGCCGACCAGCCCCGCCTCCGCCAGCATCTTCAGGTGCTTCGAGACGTTGGCCTGGCTCGCGCCGGTCTCCAGGACCACATGCGTCACGTTCCGCTCCCCCGACATCAGAGCACGCAGGATCGCCAGGCGCGTGGGGTCGGCCAGCATCCGGAACTTCTCGGCCATCAACTCCAGGAACTCGTCGGGGATCGGGGCGTCCATGGTCTTGACTTGATAACCAAACAGGAATACAGTTCAAGCAGAAACGGATTGTATTGTAACTTCCGCGGCCGAAGCGAGTCCAACGCGATGATCCGGCGAACGTCGATCATGGAGGGCCTCTGGGTCCTGGGGGTGGTGGTCCTGTGGATCGTGCTCAACCGCTGGGTCTTGCCGCGGATGGGCGTGCCCACGTGAATGGGCGAGAGCTGTGCGGTGTCACCGCACCAGGCCGACGGGAAGTGGGAGCCAGGCGAGGGATCGGCGGCGCGCCCGATCCGATCGAAGGAGGCGGCGGGCGACGTCCCGGGGCGCGAGGGGAGGCCGGGTGACGACGGCCGGGACGCCAGGGACGGATCGGGCCGATGGTGAGGATGGCGTCGGCCGGTTGAGGGTCGCCGCGGCCTTCTCCCCTTCCGGGGCGGGCGGCGGGTCGATCCGGCCGGCTCGGGCCGGAGGAGTTGGCGTGTTCGCGCTGGGCTTCGCGGGCCGGCCGGCGGCAGGGGTCGTGATCGCCTTCGCCTGGGATTGGGGTGGCGGGGCACACGCCGGGCTGGGCCTGATCTTCGGCATGGTGGTCGGCTTCTCGCTGGGCCTGACGGGCGGGGGCGGGTCGATCTTCGCGGTGCCGCTGCTGGTCTACGGGCTGGCGGTGCGGACCCGCGAGGCGATCGGCGTCTCGCTGGCCGCGGTCGGGGCCACCGCGATGGCCGGCGCGCTGCGGCGGCTGGCGCGGGGCGAGGTCGAGGTCCCCACGGGGCTGCTCTTCGCCGCCGCCGGGATGCTCGGCGCCCCGGTCGGGGCGTGGATGGGCGGCCGGGTGCCCGAGGCGCTTTTGCTGGTGCTTTTCGCCGTGCTGATGCTGGTCGTCGCCGCGCGGATGTGGGTCCAGGCGTCGCGGCGGCCGGACGAGGCGCGGGCGGTCCGGGCGTCGGTCGACCCGATCCCGGCCGGCGAGCGCGGGCCGTCCTGCCGCCGCGATCCCGAGGGTCGGCTGCACCTGACCTCTCGCTGCTTCGCCGTGCTGATCGTCGCCGGCCTCGTGACGGGCGTGCTCTCGGGGCTGTTCGGCGTGGGCGGCGGGTTCGTGATCGTCCCGGCGCTGGTGCTCGTCACCGGGATGGGCATCCACCGCGCCGTCGCGACCTCGCTGATGGTCATCGCGCTGGTCGGCGCGTCTGGCGTGGCTTCGGCCGTCGCCGCGGGCCGCCCGGTGCCGCCGGCCTTGACGGCGGTGTTCGTCGCCGGGGGGCTCGCCGGGATGGAGCTCGGCACGCTGGCGGGCCGCCGCCTGGGCGGGCCGGGCATGCAGAAGCTATTCGCCTCGGCGATGGTCGTCGTGGCTGCGCTCATCGTGGCGAGGAGCGTCCTCTGAGGTCGGAGCGTTCCCATGTTCTTCCACCAGCGATTCATCCCCGGCCTGGCGATCTACAGCTACATGGTCGCCGACGAGAAGACCCGGCGGTGCGCCGTGGTCGACCCGACGAGGGACGTGGACGAGTACCTGGCCATCGCCAGGCGCGAGGGCCTGCGGATCACGCACGTCCTGGAGACGCACGTCCACGCCGACTTCGTCAGCGGCTCGGCCGAGCTGAAGGACCGGCTGGGCGATGGGGTCGAGGTCGTCGTCTCGGGCCTGGGCGGCCGGGAGTGGACGCCGCCGTACGCCGACCGGGTCGTCGGCGACGGCGACGAGGTCGCGCCGGGCTCGGTGCGGCTGAAGGCGATCCACACCCCCGGCCATACGTATGAGCACGTCGCCTGGGCGCTGTTCGACGACACCCGCAGCAAGGAGACGCCCTGGCTGGTGTTCACGGGCGACTTCGTGTTCGTGGGCGACGTGGGCCGCCCCGACCTCCTCGGCGAGGAGGCCCGCCAGGTCCTCGCGCACCAGCTCTATCGCAGCGTCTTCGAGCGGCTACCGGCGCTGCCCGATTTCACCGAGGTCTTCCCCGCGCATGGGGCGGGCTCGCTCTGCGGCAAGGCGATCGGATCGCGCGGCTCGTCCAGCCTGGGCTACGAGCGCCGATTCAACGCGGCGCTCCAGCCGCGGGACGAGCCCGAGTGGGTCGCCGCGTTGCTGGACGGGATGCCGATCGCGCCCCCCTACTTCCGCCGGATGAAGCGCGTGAACGCCGAGGGGCCGAGGATCCTGGGGCCCGGGCGGCCGGGGCAGAAGCCCTTCACGGCCAGGCAGGTCCACGAGCGTGTCTGCGAGCGGTGCCTGATCGTCGACGTCCGGCCCAAGGAGTCCTTCGCCGCCGCCCACATCCCAGGCTCGATCAACATCCCGCTGGGGCACAACCTGCCCACATGGGCCGGCTGGGTGCTGCCGTACGACCGGCCGACCCTGATCGTCCCGGATGACCCGGCCGACGTGCCCGAGGTGGTCACGCACCTGATCCGGGTCGGGTTCGACGACGTGCAGGGCTACCTCGAGGGGGGCGTGGCCGAATGGGAGACGCACGGCTACGAGCTGGGGCGGCTCGACACGATCTCGGTCCACGACCTGGCCGCGCGGCTGAAGCGGGCCGACCGCCCGTTCGTCCTGGACGTCCGGACCGACCGCGAGTGGGACGCCGGGCACGTCGAGGGGGCGCACCACATCCACGGCGGGACGTTGGAGGAGCGGTTCGCCGAGGTGCCCCGCGACCGGCCGGTGGCGGTCGTCTGCGGCACGGGCTACCGCGCCTCGATCGCCTCGTCGTTCCTCAAGCGCGAGGGCTACGTGGATGTCTCGAACGTGCTGGGCGGGATGACCGCCTGGAAGGCCGCCGGGCTGCCGGTGGCGGGGGATTGAGGGCCGGTCCCACGATCGGAAGGGCGAGGCTCCCGCCGAGCCGGGATCGTGGGTGGGCTTCCCCTGGTTCCGGCTCGCCGGGAGGCTCGCCCTCCCAGGGGAACACGACTGAGATCGACTTTGAGTGAGCATGCCTGGATTTCCGAAACCAAAAGGAGGAACACAATGATCGAGAATCGCCGAAACCTGGGTGTGATGGTCGGGCTGGCGATCACCCTGCTCGGCCTGGTGGCGATGGCCCGGGGCACCGCGATGGCCGAGGCCGCCGAGCAGGAGACCGCCGCGCGGGGCTCGAAGGGACACGGCAAGATGGTCTTCGTCCTGACCACCGGGCTGGAGGACCTCCAGTCGGTGAACATGGCGATCCGCCACTCGGGCATGGCGCTCAAATCCGGCTACCTCGACGACTCGGTGCTTTTGGTCTACGGCCGGGGCGTCCAGGCGTTCTCGAAGGGCATCACCGCGAAGCCGGCCCAGACCACGGCGTTCATCAAGGACGCGAAGCAGGCCGGGGTCCGCATCCTGATCTGCGGCGAGGCGATCAAGCGGTTCGACATCCCGAAGGAGGATCTGGACCCGGGCGTCGACGCGGTCGTGCCCAATTCGATCGTCACCCTTGCCGAGCTGGTGTCGAAGGGCTATCAGGTCGTCAAGTATTGACATACGCCTGACCTCGTGCGTCCCCGACGGTCGAGGTCGACGCCACCGCCGTCGACGTCGACCGTCGAGCCCCGTTTCTCACCGGAGAGGAGGATCATCGATGCCCTGGAGCAAGTGGATCATCGCCGCGGCGGCCTGCTGCCTGCTGCCGGCGGCGGACGGGCGGCCCGCCCGGGCGGCCGGCCGCGGCCCGCAGGACGAGGCGCGCCCGATCACGCTGCTTTACATCGCCGACCTGCACGCCCAGCTCGGGCCCCACGCCGAGTTCTTCTGGCGCGACGGGCGGAACTCGACCGGCACGGCCGGCGGGGTCGCCCGGATCGCCACGGCGGTCGACGCGATCCGCCGCGAGCAGCCCGGCCGGGTGCTGTTCATGGACGCCGGCGACACGATCCAGGGCTCGGCCGCCGCGGCGTGGACCGAGGGCCGCGCGGTCGTCGGGCCGGTCAATGCCCTGGGGCTCGACCTGGGCATCCCCGGCAACTGGGAGGTCGTCTACGGCGCCGGGGCCCTGAAGCAGCGAGCCGGCGAGTTCCGCCACCCGCTGGTCGCCGCCAACATCCGCGAGGCGAGCACCGGCAAGCGGCTGTTCCCGCCCTATCTGGTCAAGGAGGTCGGCGGGGTCAAGGTCGGCGTCATCGGCTTCACCGATCCCGACGTGCCGCGGCGCCAGCCGCCGGGCTACAGCAAGGGGCTGATCTATGATGGGACGGACGTGCTGCCTCCGCTCGTCGACCGGCTGCGGCGCGAGGAGAAGGTCGACGTCGTCGCGCTCATGACCCACGTCGGGCTGCCCAAATCGATCCGCCTGGCCGAGACGCTCAAGGGGGTGGACTTCGTGCTGTCGGGCGACACCCACGAGCGGACCTACGAGCCGATCGTCCGGGGCGAGACCTGGGTGGTCGAGCCGGGCAGCTTCGGCTCGTTCCTCGGCCGGCTGGACCTCACGGTCCGGGACGGGAAGGTCGTCGACCGCAGGTGGGAGCTGATCGAGCTGAGGGCGAGCCGCTTCGCCGAGGACCCCGCGGTGAAGGAGGTCGTCGACGCGACGCTGGCCCCGCTCCGGCCGCGGCTCGACGCGGTGATCGGCCGGACCGGGGTCCCGCTGATGCGGTACAACGTCGTGGAGACAAACCTCGACGACATGCTGGCGGACGCCCTGCGCGAGGCGGCCGGCACCGAGATCGCGCTTTCGAACGGCTTCCGCTTCGCCCCGCCGAAACTCGTCGGGCCGATCCGCGAGTCGGACCTTTGGGACTGGTTCCCGATCACCACCCGGCTGAAGGTCGGCAAGGTGACGGGGCGGCAACTGCGTGCGTTCTGGGAGAGCGAGGCCGAGCACGTCTTCTCGCCCGACCCCGAGAAGCTCTTCGGCGGCTGGCTGCCGCGACCCTCGGGGATGACGGTCCGGCTGGCCGCGGGCGCCCCGACGGGGCGGCGGGTGATCGAGATCCGCGTCGGCGGCGAACCGCTGGAGGACGAGCGGGAGTACACGCTGACCGCCTGCGAGCGCGAGGGGGACCGGCCGGACATGCTCTGCCGCATCCCGCATGTCAAGGACCCCAGGGTCCTGGACCTCGACGCGCATGCCGCGATCCGGCGCTACCTGGCGAGGCACTCGCCGCTGTCCGCCCCGGTGGGCCGGCGCGTGGTCGCCGAGGACCTGCCGCCGGTCGTGCGCTCGCAGGTCCTCTCGGCCGGGGTGCCGGCGGCCGAGGAATAGATGTCTGTCCCGGTCGGCCGGAGCCCGGACCCGCGTCGACCCGCGTCGGCCCACCCGTCACGTCACGTCACGACGACTCGCGCGGCAGGATCAGGACGAACTCGGCGCCGGAGTCGGCACCGTTGCAAGGGCCGTCGCCGACGGCCATCGTGCCGCCGTGCGCCTCGACGATGCGCCGGGCAATCGCCATGCCCAGGCCGGTCCCCCTGGACTTGGTCGTGAAGAATGGCTCGAAGATCCGCTGGCGCTGCTCGGTCCCCAGGCCCGGGCCGTTATCCCGGACGGCCACCCGGATGCCGGCTCGGCCCTCGATCTCGGCGCCGTCGCAATGGATCCGGATGCGCACCGGGTCCTTGCACGCGGCCAGGGAATTCTCGAGGAGGTTGCGGAAGACCTGGACCATCCGCCGGTGGTCGAGCGAACAGGCGAGGTCGAGCCCTCGGTCGTGGTGGGCGACCTCGGCGTCGCGACCCCGCCGGAGCGCCGAGAGATCCGACCACGCCTGCGCCCAGACGACGGCCAGGTCGCAGGGCTCGCGCTCGAGGTGGATCGGCGCGGCATAGCCGCGGACATCCTCGTAGAGGTGGTGGAGCTGGTCCTGGGCCTTCTGGATGCGGCCGATGAAGTCGACGGCCTCGGGCCGGTCGGCGACCTTCTGGCCGAGCATCTCGAGGCAGGCCTGGCTGCGGCTCAGCGCGTTGCCGCTCTCGTGCGCCAGGACGGTCAACATCTGGCCGATGGCGGCCAGCCGCTCGGCCTGGAGCGCCCGGCGCTGCGCCTCCCTGAGCTCCGTGATGTCGTTGCCGACGGCCAGCACGCCGGCGGCACGGCCGCGTCCGTCCTTGAGCGCCTTGTAGGTCCAGGTGATCTCGCGTTCGCCGGAGTCGCGGGTGGCCAGCCTGGTGACCGTGGGGCGCGGGGCGGCGCCGCCGAGCGCCTCGAGGAAGGACGCTCGCTCGCGCGCCCGGTCGGGCTCGGGCAGCATCAGCGCGAACCAGTCGGCCCCCCGGACGTCCTCCAGGCTGCGGCCCGACAGCTCCTCGAGGTATCGGTTGAACCGCACGACATTCCCGGCCGGGTCGAGGACCAGGATGATCGCGCGCGCAGACTCGATCAGGCCGTCGACGAATTCCTTCTGCTGCCGCAGGCTGTCCTCGATATAGGCCCGCTCGATCGCGTAGCGGATCGCTCGCCCGAGGTCGTCCTCGTCCGAGCGTCCCTTGATGAGGTAGTCCTGGGCCCCCTCCTGCACGGCGCGCAGGCCCAGCTCCTCGTCGTCCCTCGCGGTCATGACGATCACGGGCACGTCAGGGGCCCGGCGCCGTAGTGTCAGCAGGGCCTCGAGCCCCTGGGCGTCCGGCAGGGCGAGGTCGAGGAGGATCGCGTCGACCGGGCTCTCGTCGAGCCGCTCGATCGCCCCGCGCAGGCGATCGGCGGAGATCACCCGGAAACGGCCGCGGGCCTCGAGGGCGTCCCGGGTGAGCAGGACGTCGCTCGGGCTATCCTCGACCAGCAGCACCCTGGTCGGCCGCATGGGAGTCATGTCAGACCTCGGTGGGAAGCGTCACGACGGAGAACCAGAACGTCTCGATCAGGTTGACCACGTCGGAGAACCTGTCGAAGTCCACGGGCTTGGCGATGTAGCAATTGGCGTGGGAGCCGTACGAGTGGGCCACGTCGGCCCGCCGCCTGGACGTCGTGAGGACCACCACCGGGATCGTTCTGAGGCGCGCGTCGTCCTTGATCTCGCGCAGAACCTCCCGCCCGTCCTTCCGGGGAAGGTTCAGGTCGAGCAGGATCAGCTCGGGCACCGGGGCGCGGGCGTACCTGCCCTCGCGGCGAAGGAACGCCATCGCCTCCTCTCCGTCGGTGACGACGTTCACATGATTCCTGATTTTCGCGAACTCAAGCGCCTCCTGCGCCAGCAGCGCGTCCGTGGGGCTATCCTCCACGAGGAGGATCTCGACCGGCCTGACCCGCTCATGGGCGCTCATCGTCGGGCTCCGTTCCTTCGGGGATGGTGAAATGGAACGTCGAGCCCATCCCCGGTTGGGACTCGACCCAGATCCGCCCGCCGTGCCGTTCGACGATCTTCTTGCAGATGGCCAGGCCCACGCCTGTGCCCGGGTACTCGTCGCGGGTGTGTAGCCGCGGGAAGATGGTGAAGATCCGCTCGGAGTACTCCGGCGCGAGGCCGATGCCGTTGTCGGCCACCGAGAAGCTCCAGTACCCCTCGATCCGCCGCGCGCCCACGTGGACGCGGGGCGGCGCGGGGCCCCGGAACTTGACGGCGTTGCCAATGAGGTTCTGGAACAACCGCGTGAGCTGGGTCGCGTCGGCCCGGACCGTCGGCAGGTCGTCGCGGGTCGCGACCGCGCCCGCCTCGCGCAGGGCGACCTCGAGGTCGGCCAGCGCCTGGTCGAGCGCGGCGTTGCAGTCGGTCGGCCCGAGTTCGTGGTCGCGGCCGCCGGCGCGGGAGTACTCCAGCAGGTCGTCGATGAGCGCCCCCATCCGCCTGGCACCGTCGATCGTGTGGTGGATCAGCTCGTCGGCCCGCTGGTCGAGTCGCCCCTGGTATCGCCTCCGGAGCACCTGGACGCAGCCCGAGACCGCCCGCAATGGCTCCCGGAGGTCGTGCGAGGCGACGTGGGCGAACTGCTCCAGCTCCAGGTTGGATCGGGCCAGCCGCCTGGCGGCCTGCCGCAGGTCTTCCTCGATCCGCCTGCGCTCGTCGACCTCGGCCCGCAACGAGACGTTGGCCCGGCCCAGCTCCGCCGTCCGTTCCTCGACGCGTCGCTCCAGCTCGTCGCGGGCCTGGCGCAGCGCCAGCTCGGCTCGCCGGCGGTCGGCGATCTCTCGTTCCAGCGCGGCGGGGCTGGGCATCGCCAGCGCCACCGGCGTGATCGGCACCAGGGCGACCACGGTCCCCCACGACACGATCGCCGTGGCGAGCTTGAACGCGCCCGCGAGCCGGTACGCCGGCCACCAGAAGATGGCGGCGTCCATCAGGTGGGTCGCGCCGCACGCCACAATGAAGGCCACAAATAGCCAGAAGACCGTGCGGAACGGGAGGTCAGGCCGGCGCAGGACGAAGGAGCCCAGGATGCACGGAATGGCGATGTACGCCGACGACACCCCCAGGTCCGACAGGATGTGCAGCCAGCCGTGACCGTCGGACCAGCTCCCGCAATTCCAGCGCGCGGGGAAGTCCGAGGTATCGAACAGATGCGTCACAAAGTGGACCATGTAATGGGCTCTTGGGGCAGTGGTCGAGTCGCCGCGCCGCACCGCGCTGGATTCCCCCTCGTCGCGGCCTTATCCGACCGCCTCCTCCCCGATCGAGCCCGGCCGCGAGAAAATCCGACTCCTCCCGATGGCCCGACGGTGACGAGAGAACGAAGAAGGGCTTTCCCTGTCCCCTCAAGATACCTCGCACTTGGCTCCCTGCTCCTGACAAAAAACCGCAACGAGTTTCGCAAACGTGCCCGCCGGATCGGCCGATGTCTCGCCCGAGGCCCGTCGCCTCGTGCTTTCGGACGGACACGACACGGCTTGCACGACGATTGTCCGATTCTCGGGCCGGGCCGCACCAGGCCCCCCGTTGTTAGCGAACCTGAGTACCGGAATAAAAGAATCGGCAAGATATGGGGCAGTGTATGCCAGGAGTCGTCCTCAAGATCTGCCAGGATTCTCCCGGCATAACCAGATTCGCCCATTTGCCGGGGTGCGGAGGTCAGTTCTGGAGCCAGCCCTTCTGGAGGGCGTAGTTGATGATGTCGGCGCGGCCGGAGAACCCGAGCTTCTGGATGGCCCGGGCCTTGTACGACTCGATGCTCTTGATGCCGACCTCCAGCCGCGCGGCGATCTCCTTGTTGCTGAGGCCCTGGGCGATGAGCCGCAGGACTTCCTCCTCGCGATCGCTCAGCGCGGGCCCCAGCCGGTCGGCCTCGGCGCGGCGGCCGGCCCGCAAGAAGTTGCCGACCATCTTGGCGGCGAGCGTCGGGTCGATGTAGATCCCGCCGGCGGCGACCGTGCGGATGGCCTGGACCAGCTCGTGGGCGGCGGCGCGCTTGAGGATATAGCCCGAGGCGCCCGCCTCGAGCAGCGACCGGAGGTAGCTCTTGTCCTGGTGGACGGTGAGGGCGAGCACCTTGAGCTCGGGGCGCTCGGCCTTGAGGGCCTCGGCGACCTGGGCGCCGGTCATCTCGGGCATGGAGACGTCGAGGACCAGGACGTCGGGTCGCAGCGCCCGTGCCTTCGCCAGGGTCTCCGGCCCGTCGGCGGCCTCGGCGATGACCTCCATGTCGGGCTGGGCGCTGACCAGGGACTTGAGTCCCTCGCGCACCACAGCGTGGTCGTCGGCCAGGAGGATGCGCAGCCTACTCATCAGTTGATCCTTCCGCGTCCGATCGCAGCGGGATCTGGACGTAGACCATGGTGCCGGCCCCGGGGCTCGACTCGATCTCGAGCTTGCCGCCGACGAGGACGGCCCGCTCGCGCATCCCCCGGATTCCCAGGCGGCCCGCGGCCGCCGCCGCCTCGGGATCGAAGCCGCGCCCGTCGTCCTCGACGATGACGACCAGGTCGTCCCCGCGAAGCCCGAGGCTCACGCCGACCCGCCCGGCGCGGGCGTGTTTCTGCACGTTGTTGAGCGCTTCCTGGACGATCCGGAACGCGGCCGTCTCGACCGCGGCCGGCAGGCGCAGGGCCTCCAGGCCGCCGCTCGGGAAGTCGACCGCGATCCCCGTCCGCTCGCGCCAGTCCTCGACGTAGCTCGACAGCGTGGTGAGGAGGCCGAAGTCGTCGAGCGCCGTCGGCCGGAGCTCCAGCGCGATGCGGTGGAGGTCGTCGTCGACCTGGCGGGCAATCTCGGTGAGCCGCCCGAGGTGACCGGCGAGCTCGGAGCCCTCCGGCAGGCGGGACTGTAGCGCCGTGATCCCCATGATCAGCGAGGCGCAGTACTGGCCCAACTGGTCGTGCAGCTCGCGGGCGATCCGCCGGCGCTGCTGCTCCTCGCCCGCCAGGATCGCTCTTCGAACCTCCGTCCAGATGGCCTCGACCCATTTTTCGTCGGGAACGCGGGACCGGGCGGTCTCGAAGGCCAGGACCATTTTCAGCGCGCGTTCCGCCGCGCGGGTCGTGGCCGCGGCCATCCTCACGGCGGCCTGGACCTGCGGCACCGAGTCGGCCGACTCCGCCAGCCGCGTCGCCGAGCCGGCCACCCGCAGGGCCACCCGGATGGCCCTGCGGACGGCGCCGAGGCTCCGGGACGCGTGCTCCTCCGCCAGGTGGCCGACGCGCGAGGCCACTCGCGTCTCCAGTTGCCGCCGCGCCCGCCGCAGCGCCTCCTCGGTCTCCATCAGGTCGGTGATGTCCACGGTCGCCCCGGCGACCTGGTTCGACCTGCCGTCGGGCCCGCGCGAGCGGCTCCCCTGGTGCCGGAGCCAGCGAATGGACCCGTCCGGCCGGACGACGCGGAACTCCAGGTGCACGGGGCGGCCTCGCCTGGCGCACGCCTGGAGTGCGAAGCCCACCAGCCCCCGATCGTCCGGGTGGACACGCTCGAGGAGCTGCTCCAGAGGTTGCGTCGTCGCCGTGGGAGCCAGCCCGAGCAACTGATTGAGGTTCGCGTCGTGGGTGAGGTTGTTGGCGCCCGCGTCCCACGACCAGATGCCCATGTGCGCGGCGGACAGGGCAAGTTGCAGGTTTTCCTGGGCCTCGCGCAGCGCCGCCTCGGTGGCCCGCCCCACGGTGAGGTCGCGGAAGATCCAGATGAAGCCCTGGAGGTCCCCGGCGGGGTCGCGCAGTGCCGTGATGGTCCCGCCCGCCCAGAACCGGGTGCCGTCGGCGCGCACCATCCGGTGCTCGCCGGCGGCACTGCCGCGGGCCGCGGCCTCGCGCCGCATGCGCCCGGGCAGGTCGCGGTGCACGTCCTCGGGGGCGAAGAGGCGCTCGATTGGACCCCCGACGACATCCTCGAGCCGATATCCCAGCAGCCGCTCGGTCCCCTCGTTCCGGTCGGAGACCCGGCCGTCGGTGTCGAGGAACAGGATCGTGTCGTCCCGCACGTTCTCGACGAGCAGCCGGAGACGCTCCTGGTTCGTCCGCAGAGCCGTGTTCGCCCGGGACAGCTTGCGGGTGCGCTCGGCGAGCCTGCGCTCCAGCTCGTCGCGGGCCGCCTCGGCGGCGTCCAATGCGCCGATCGTCTGATAGGCGGCGCCGGCGAACCGGGACAGGCTCTCCAGCAGCCGGGCGTCCTCGGCGTCGAATCCGCGTCCCTCGGCGTGGGCGACGGCCCAGACCGCGCCGATCGGCCGGCCGCCGCGACGGAACGGGGCCAGCAGGGCCTCGACGGTCGGCGGGTCGGCGGAGGCCGACGGCGCGAAATACCGCTCGGGGCGGACAAACAGCAGGACCGAATCCCGCTCGATCGCCAGCCGGCACGGGGCGGCATCCCGCTCGATCGACCCGCCGGCCCGGGCGGCGGCCGGCCCGGCGATCGCCGGCCAGCGGAACACCTCGCGGCCGCCGGCGACCTCGAGGATGCTGATCCCGGCCGAATCGGCCCGGCAGAGCTGCCGCGCGGTCTCGGCGAGCTTCTGGAGCAGCTCGCGAGGGGCCTGGACCATCGTTTCGGTCAGGGATGTCAGTGCCCGATTCTCGGCCGCGTAATCCGGGGCGCGGGATGGCCGGCGCCCCAGCTCATCGGTGCGCAGGACGTCTTCGAGACAAAGCGTCGGCGAATCGAGTTGGTCTAGCCCATTCATACGGCCCGCCCTCCCCATCGAGTCCTGCCGACCGCGTGAGCCCCGATCGCCTTCTCGGCCCCGAGCCTCCGTCGTCCTCGTCGGGCATTCCGGAGCGAGAGGTCCATTTCATCTCCGATTCTTGCGTTAATGCCGAGCTCGGCATTAAAGGAATTATGCCCAGTCCCCGCTTATGCGGAGTCCACGGCGGTCGGTCGCCGGAACCGCCCCGATCACCATGTCGCTCACGCTGCTCCGGATTTGAGTCGGTCCGCATAATCCGCGATCCTCCTGGACGGTCCTTTGACC
>DAIDHB010000207.1 GCA_027452145.1 Planctomycetales bacterium | reverse complement strand
CTGTATGGGATGATCTGGCGCGCGGGGCGGGTCGGCGGCCGGGCGGCGCTCGGGCAACCGCCGACCTGGTCGCCGTCGGGACTGGAGGGGACTCTCGTGCGAGCGGCGGGCGAGGTGAGCGAGCCGCTGTTCGCCAGCCTGACCTGGGCGTCGATCGCCGCGACGATCGTCGTGATGCTGGTCTTCGGGCTGGCGTGGGCGGGTCGATCCTCGCGGGGCTGGCGCTGGGCGATGCTGGGCGCCCTGGCGCTGGCGCTCGCGACGCCGGGACCGGTCGCCGGCCGGGCGCTCGTCCTGGCCTATCGGGATGTGCCGGCGCTGTACGACTCGTCGGCGATCGTGGTGATGGCCCAGGCCCTGCGCGCGTTGCCCTACGTGATCCTGGTGCTCTGGCCGTTCGTCCGGTCGTTTCCCCGGGATTATCTCGACGCGGCCGCGCTCGATGGCCGCGGCCCGGTCGGCCGGATGGCCCGGGTGGCGCTGCCGCTTTCGGCGGGTCCGATCGTCGCGGCCTGGCTGGTGGCATTGGCGTTAGGACTGGGCGAGCTCGCGGCGACGAACCAGGTCTATCCGCCCGGCGTCGAGCCGATGTCAGTGTTCCTGTGGGGCCTGTTGCACACCGGGATCGCCAGCGACCTCGCGGGGGTGGCCCTGATGATGCTGGCCACGATCGCGGCCGCCGGCCTCGCCGCCGCGCTGGCGATTGGCTGGTCACGCCGCGCGGTGGGACGGGATTGAGTCGAGGTGCCAGATGGCGGGGGGGCGAGATGCCTCGCCCTCCCCAGGATCCCCCCGCGAACGGGGTCCTACGGCGTCTCCCAGATCTTCACGGCCTTGTCGAAGCCCGCCGTCGCCATGAGCTTGCCGTCGGGCGAGAACGCGATTGCGCGGACGTTTCCGTTGTGACCGTTGAATGTGCTGCTTTCCTGCCAGGTCGAGGTGTCCCAGATGCGGATCATGCCGGTCTCGGTGCCGGCCGCGAGGCGCTTGCCATCAGGCGAGAAGGCCATCGCGAGGATTCCCCCGCCCGGGCTGCCAAGCTTCTGGATCCTCGTGTCCGTGGCGATCTCCCAGACATTGGCATAACCGTCCCAGCCGGCAATCGCGAAGTGCTTGCCGTCGGGCGAGTAACGCACGACCTCGACCGGGTTGTCACTGCCGGGCACGGTGCCTTCCTGGTCGCCGGTCGCCAGGTTCCAGAGGATCGCCTTCGAGTCATTCCCGCCGGTGAGCACGGTCCTGTCGTCCGGTGAGAGGTCGAGCGTGTAGACGTGGGCCGTGTGGCCGGCCATCGTTGCCCTGAGCTTCTGGTTGGCCACGTCCCAGACCTTGGCGTTATTATCCTTGCCGCAGGTCGCCAGGGTCTTGCCGTCGCGAGTGAACTTCAGGCACTGGACGCCGTCCTTGTGGGCCTGGAACTCGGCGGCCGCCTTGCCGGTGGCGGCGTCGCGCAGATAGACCTTGCCGTCATATTCGGCCGTCGCCAGGGTCTTGCCGTCGGGGGCGAATGCCAGCCAGCGGACGCCGCGAGATGTGTTCGCGGTGTACTTCTTCTTCACGGTGTCCGAATCGGCCAGCTCGTAGCCGCGGACCTCACCAGCCTGCGCATCGCGGTTGCCCGAGGCCGTCGCGATCGCCTTGCCATCGGGCGAGAAGGCGACACACCACACGATGTCGGGATAGTCGGCGACCGAGACCTTCGGCGTGATCGACTGCTCCTGTGCGCAGGCCCGCCCGCCCGGTGGTGCGAGGACCAACGCCAGCGCGAGCGGTGCGATTCCCAGCCATACGGTCGGCGTCTTCATGGCGACGGTCTCCTTGGATGATACGGAAAGCCCTCGGGCCGCCCCGTTCGTCACCGGTCGACTTTCCCCCCCGGCTTCTCGCCGGCGAGCGTGGCCTTGATGGCGTCGCGGAGCTGGTCGCCCAGGCGTGCACCGCCGCCGACGAACAGGCGGGCGACATTGCCATCCGGGTCGATGACCACGGTCTGCGGGATCGCGTTGGCCTGGTATTTCTCGGCGACCGCGCCGTCCTTGTCCAGGGCGACTCGGGGGATCTCGAGCTTGTGCCGCTCGAGCATCGCCTTGATCTTGTCGGGCGTCTCCTGGAGGTTCACGGCGACGAGCAGGACGTCCTTCTCGCCGAACTCCTTCGCGACCTTCTCGACCTGGGGCATGGCCTGGATGCACGGGCCGCACCAGGTGGCCCAGAAGTCGAGGACGACCACCTTGCCCTTGCCGTCCGCCAGGTGGAACCGCTTGCCGCCGACGAGGTCGAGGGCGAAGTCGGGCGCGGGCTTGCCGACGAGCGGGGACTCGGTGCCCGAGGACCCGCCGGCGCCGGGGCTGTCGTCGGTGGCCTCGATCGGCTCGGGGGCGTTCTGGAGCTTCCAGGCGCCGTAGGTGAGATGCTGGACGGCTTCCTCGATCCCGCCGCAGATCAGGAGCTGGTCGACGTCGCCGACCTTGACGGTCGTCGCGCCCAGGACTTCGCTCCGGCCCGAGATCGCGTCGCGGGCGACCTTCTCGGGGAAGAAGGTCACGCGGATGCCGTCGTTGCGGACGGCCTGCACGCGGGTCTTCTGCTCGACCTTGTTGTTCTTCTTGGGGTCGAGCTCCTCGGGATGCAGCCAGATGATGCGGGCGATCCGGTCGCGGGGCAGGTCGCGCTCCTCCAGGCGGCTCTCGACCCGGACCCGCCGCTCGTCCATCATGATGACGCGGGCGCGCAGGTAGTCGCCGTTGCGCGAGCGGAGCAGATGCGTGGGCGGGCTGGCCTTCTGCATCCGGGGCAGGGTGAGCAATCGTTCGCGCTTGGTCTTGTTCATCTTGACGGTGATCGTGCCCTCGGGGGCCAGCTCGAGGGCCTTGACCTTGTCGTTCGGGACGAACGTGCTGGTGGAGATCGACGAGCGGAAGTGCACGCCCTTGTCGTCGATGCCGAGGATCACCGAGGGGATCACGTCGCCGCTGCGGAGATACAGCGACCGGCGCTCGTCGCCCTGCGACGCGGGGCCGTTCGAGGGGGCCTCGGCGAGCGCCTGGGCGAATCGCAGGGCCATGCCGCCCATCCCATTGGCCGGGGCCTGGCGTCGGGCCGCCGCGCGGGCCGAGGCGGGCGCGATCTCCTTGTAGAAAATCTTGCCCGCGACGCCCGGCTTGAGCGGGCTGGCCGTGGTGCTGGCGCCCGGGTGCCAGACCAGGCAGCTCGCGCCGGGCTTCTCGACGCCGTCCTCGAGGGTGCCGATCAACCGGGTGCCCTCGGCCTCGAGCCGGGGCAGCGCCGCGGGCTTCACCTGCGACGACGCGCGGCCGAGGGCGACGAGCGAGCGCAGGCCCTCGATCGGCAGTCGGAGCGGCTCGGCGATCCCGGGTATCGTCAGGCCGACCGTGCCCTGGGCGACCCCGGTGATCGAGCCGCTGACCCGCGAGCCGTCCTGGTAGACGGCGCGGATCATCCGGGCGGGCTCGTCCTTCGGCAGCGAGAGGAACACGCTGCTGACCTGGTCCCCGGCGATCCGCGACTCGGCCGAATCCGACTTCACGACGAACTCGCGGGTGTCGGCCTTGTAGCCGGTGAGCCGCCCGTAGGCGATCGAACCATCGACGCGGTGGACCCGCGCCTTGTCGGCGCTCGCCTCGCGCGGGACCTCGCCGTTCCAGCGGCCGATCCGCAGCCACTCGAGCCGGACGTCGCCGCGGATGTTCGCCAGGTACACGCCCGGCAGCGCGGAGGGCCTGGTGCCGGCGACCTTCAGGTCGGCCAGTTGCTTGCCGCCGGGCGAGAACACGAGTATCCGGCCGGCCTCCTGGTCGAGGTACGCCTGGAGATGCGTCCGGCCGGGCCCTGCGGTGACCTCCTGCACGACGGCCAGGTCGGCCTCCTGCTCGAGCTCGCGCTGGACGACCAGGTCGCCGCCCCAGGCCTCGAAACGGAAGGCCCGCTTCACGGTCGCGTCCTTGTCGTCCACGCCCAGGGCGAAGACGAAGTCGGGCTTGGTCTTCCAGGAGATCTCGAACTCGACAACCGCCTTCGCCGGGAGCTTGAAATCGCCGCGGATCGCGGCGCCCTCCTTGTCGGTGGTCGGCTGGCCCGATTCCTCGCGCCAGTTCTTCTGGCCGGCGGGCTCGGTCCAGCCGGTCAGGCCGTTCGGCCCCAGGTAGATGAGGTCGGCGCCGTCGTGCCAGCGGTAGATCCGGTGAAGGTTCGCGCGCTCGACGTGCAGCCGGCCCAGGCGAGGCACGTCGATCTCGACCTTCTTGTCGTCGACCGCCAGCAGCTTGCCGAAGAGGACGTCGCCGGCCGCCAGCTCGAAGCAGAAGTCGCCGGTCGGCCTGTGCAGGCTGGCCGGCGGCGGCCACTGGATGGCGTTGACGTCCTGCACGCGGAAGTCGAACGGCGAGACGAAGACCGAGGACTGCCAGCGCAGGATGCCCCCGGAGCTGGTGTCGCGCAGGTCGCCCGCGGTGAAGCCGCCGTCGGCGAGGTTGAGGATCGGCTGCGGGGCCGGAGCGGCATTCGCCGGGGATTTCCCGTCGTCGCCCCGTGACACAGGTGCCGCGGCGAGGACGAGCAGCGCGGCGGCGAGGGCAACGGCCCGCGCCGGGCGGACGGTCCGGGCGGCGGCAGTCGGGGGCATCGGTCGGCTAGACATCGGCGGGTCCCCATCGCATGCGGGTCGTGTCGTGACAGTCTCTTCCCGAAGGCTTCGAGACCTTTCGCAGGGTGGGCATCGCCCACCAGTTCGAAGCCTCGACTGGTGAGCGATGCCCACCCTATTTACCCAGGTAGCTCGGGCTTTCCAGTCCGACGAGGCCTGAGCGTCGGGCAAGAATGCCCGACCTACTTCCGTACCGTGCTATCAAATCAGCGTTCATAAATCGGCAAGAAGCGGTAGTTGAGCGCCAGCGCGAGCATCGACATGGCGGTGCCGACATCGTTGCCGAACTGTCCGGGGATGCTGCCGTCGGCCTGCTGCGACTGCTTGAGCTGGCGAATCAGCAGCTTGTTCCATTTCTCCCAGGCGGTGATGTCGCCCTGGAATAGCGCCTGGGCCTCGTAGTAGCGGGCGTATTCCGGGTAGCCCATCGCGGTCTGCTCGATCCGCTGCTTGAGGTAGTCGAGCGTGGCGCGGTACTGCTTGAGGTCCTTGCGGCGGGCCACCGAGTACACCAGGCAGGCGATCGAGCTGCGCGCCAGCGACTCGCCGAAGCCCCCCAGGCCGCCGGAGTACGCGACCTCGCCGGCCGGCGAGGTCATCGAGACATAGTACGCGATGGCCTGGTTGATCGACTCGTCGGGCACCTCGATGCCGGCGTTGCGCGCGGCGAGCAGGCCGACGAAGATGGCGCCGCTGACCGAGGTGTCGGCGTCGGTGGCATCGGGCGAGTATCGCCAGGCGCCGTTGGGGTTCTTCTTCTGCGAGGTGATGGCGGCGCGGACGGCCAGCTCGAGCGCCTGGCCGATCGAGCGCGGGCCCTTCCCGCCCGGCCAGAGCGTCCGCTCGTCGACGGCACCGTAGGCCTCGGACAGCCCGAGCATGGCGAAGCCGTGGTGGTACATCCCGTGGGCGTTGCCGATGATGCCGGTCTGGGCGTCCTGGGCGTTGATGATGCTGCGCAGCGCCTTGCGGACGTTGTTGCTGTACGGGCCGAAGTTGGGGTCCTCGCCCGAGGCGAGCATGACCATGAGGCACATGCCGGTGATCCCCGGCCCCTGCTGGCCGCCCTGCCAGTCGCCCGACTCGGACTGCGTCTTCACCAGATACTGGAGCCCTCGGTCGTACAGCTCGCGGACGTCGCGGGGGATGACGTCGCCCGAGCGCGTCGACGGCACCTGCGCCCGCGCCGGCCCGGCCAGAACGACCAGCAAGACGAGCGCGGCGAGCGTGCGCGAGGCACCGGGGACAACTCGGTCGATGGATCGCGATCTGGTCACGGCGATGATCTCCAGTGCAAGGCGGTGCGGGGCGGGGCGGTGCGGGACGGCCCCGTCCGATGAATCCGTCCGGCCTTCCGTCATTTCTTGAGGGCCGCGCCCCTCCGCTGAACTTTCATGCGATCCTGCGCGGGGGGCGGGGCCGTCCCGTCCTTCTCGTCGGGGATGAATCCGTTCTGCTTGAGGAACATGGCCATCCCGCGGCCCTGGTCGAGCTGACGCTTGAGGTACTTCCACTGGACGTCCTCGAAGACGGGTTTCAGCCGGGCCTCGGGGATACGGCTGAGCTGGTAGAGCACGACGTAATAGTCGTTCTCGCCCAGCTTGAGCGGGGGCCTGGTCTCCTCCTTCAGGAGCTTGACCATCTGGACGCGCTGATCGTCGGTGAAGCCGACCTCGTTGTTGATCAGCTCCATGGCCAGGTCGACCTTGGCCCAGTACCGATAGTGGGTCCGCTCGAGGAGTACCTGCTTGTGGCGGGCGGTCTGCTCGGAGCTCAGCGTGGCCTTGACGGCCTTGGCGAAGATCGAGTCCCCCTCGAAGAACCCCGAGTTGAACGAGTTGCGCAGCGGCTGGACCTCCTGCCAGAGTTTCTGCCAGGCATTCTGGTCGTTCCTGTCCTTCGTGAACTTCTTCCGAAGGTCCTCGATCCGGTCGAAGAACCGCTTGATGTCGCCGTGGCCGGCGAGGGTGAGCTTCTTCTTCTGGAACGGGGTGAGCCCGCAGGTACGGTCGAGGCTCTCGATGTTGAGCGTCAGCATCGAGTCGAGCTTGTTGCGGGCGGCGCCGGGGTTGGCGACGCCCATGTTGCCGAAGACCCACTGGTCGAACTGGGCATCGTTCATGGCGATCGCGTTCACTCGCATCATGGCGCCCGGCGCGACGGGGGCTTCCTCGTCGTCCTCGTCGTCGATCTGCTGAGCGCGGGCGATGGTCCCCGATCCAACGACCGCCAGGAGTGCGGCGGCGAGCAGCCATCGGAGCCGGATGCGAGCGGGATCGGTCATGACGGACACCTCGGACATCGTTGGCAATGTTGTTCGGGAGCGCGGCGAAACCGGGGCTTCGCTATTTCGGCGCCGGCGTTTTGACCGACCTCGTCTCGACGGCGGCCTTGCCGACGGGCGGCGCGGCCCTCTTCTCGATGACCTCGGCCTGCTTCTCGGCCGGCGCGGCCTTCTTGCGGATGACCTTGAGCCGAGCGGCGTCGCGGGCGGCGGCCGCCTTCTGGACCGCCGCCGGGGCGAGGCGGATTCGGACAGCACCTCCCTGGCGAACGGCCGGGGCCGGGTCATTCTTGGCCGCCTCGAGCCGGGCCTCCTTCAGCTCCTCGTCTTCCAGCGGGTCGTCGGCCATCACCCCGCCCATCAGGCCGAAGCCGCCGAAGAACATCTGGACCTTCTGGGTGGTCCGCCAGATCTTCCTCTGGGCGTCGTTCAGGACCGGCGTGACGAGGTGGTCGGGGATCGGCGGGACATATTGATAATCGTACATAAACATCTCGATCGACTGGCCCCACGAGTCGTCCCAGTGCTTCTCGAGCGATTCGGCAAGCTTGTCGCGCTGGGCGGGGTCGAGGACGAGGTCGTGGTCGAGGCGGGCAACGAGGTTGCGGACGAACAGGCCCTTGCGACTGGCCTCGCGGCGCTTGCCCTCGGCCTCGAGCCGCCCGGCGACCTCGGGCGGGAACTTGGCCTTCACGGCGGCGAACAGGGCGGCGCGGATGAGCTTGTTCGGCTGGTTCTGGGCCCGCTCGTTGACGCCCATGGGCTGCTGCATCATCTGGACATACTTGCGGCTGGCCTCGTGCAGGGCCTTCTCGCCCGCGCGAGCCAGCTCCTTGCGCTGCTCGGGCGTCGGGCGGCAGACGACGCGGACGATGTGATACTCGGAGCGGAGCAGGGGGCGCATCTGCTGCATGTACTGGCGGATCTGGGCCTCGTTGTTCATCCCCATCCCCATGGCCGGGGCCACCATGATGGCCGCCGCTGCCACCGCAGGTTGCGGCGCGGCCTTCTTTGCGACCTTGACCCGCGGCGCCGGGGCGGCGCGGAGGACGCGGACCGGCTTCTCCTCGGCCCGGTCGTCCCTGGCCGCGGGCGGGGTGGGCTTCGTCACCTGCTTGACGGTCACCACGGTCTGCACCTCCACGACCTTCGCAGCCTGCGGTTCCTGCTGCGCCTCGTCGGCCGAGGCGATCGCCAGCGCGGTGGTCACCGTGGCGGCGGCGACGATCAGGGTCAGGAGCGAGGCGAGCGTGCGATGGATCATCGTCGGGCTTCCTCGTGGTGAGGACGGGTTGCTGCCGGGGTCGTGCCGGTGCCGGCGCCGGAGCTTGCGGTCGCGGCGGCCGGGCGGAGATAGCCCTCGGAAACGAGCAGACCCTCCATCCGCCGGGCCTGCTCGAATCGCAAGGTCAGCTCGCGGCACCGGGCCTCGTCGAGCACGGTCCGGATCCGCGCGGCGGGCAGACGCGACATCTGAAACATGATCGCATCGTAATCGAAGTTGCCGTAGCGACCCAGGGGCTGGGTCTCGGCGGCCACCAGGTCGACGAGCCGCCGGTGCTGGTCGGGGGTGAGCTTCAGCCTTCGATCGAGCAGGCCGGCCATCCACTCAACCCGGACGCGGTAGATGTTCCGGTCGTGATTCGCCACCTGCTCGGCCGTCAGGTTCTTCTTGAGGGTCTTGGCCAGCATCGACTCGTCGTTGAAGAGGTCGGTGTACGGCTGATTGTGGATCCGCTGGAGCTCGATGACCTCGTTACCAACCTTGTTCCAGTCGCCCTTCGTGCGGACGAAGTCGGCCCTGAGGGCGGCGTACCGGTCAAAATAGCGCTTGATGTCGAGGCCGCCGGCCAGCGTGAGCTTCTTCTGCTGGGCCGGCGTGAGATGGTACCTGGCGTCATAGCGCCCGATGACATTCGCGAGGGCCTTCTCGAAGTCCCTGCGCGCCTTCTCGGGCTTGTTGCCGTTGAGGACCCACTGGTCCACATCGTCGCCGGTGGGGACTCTTTCCTCATCGGGGCGACCCGGCGCCGCGGCCGGCAGGTCGGGCAGAACGTCGGGGGCCTCCTGGGCCCGCGCAGGGAAACCGGCCGCGGCGATCGCCAGCCAGGCGAGGGCGACGATGAGGCGGCCGGTCACGGGCGGCATGTCGGGGTGCTCCGCCGGGGTGCTGGGAACTCGTCGATGTGCGGCGAGGGCGGACCGCGTCCGGCCGGCGGCCGATGGCCATGCCGGCCGAGCGCGACCCGCCCCCCGCGAGGCGCCGGGCCTAGCGGCCGGACGTCCCCTTCTCGAGGCGGTTGAAGTACTCGTCGAGCCCGGCGCGATACTCCTCGGGGAGCGCGGGGCCGGATTCGCCGGAGGCCTGCGAGATGCCGTGATCCTCGCGGACCTCCTTCTCGTTGACGCCGCCGCCGATCAGCGCGAGCGCCGAGTCGACGGTGCTGCCCCCGCCGCCGCCGCCGGGGCTCGAGCCCCCGCCGCCGCCGGACTTGGGCCTGATCCGCCGGGACTGGAGCAGGAGCTCGATGGCCTCGGTCTCGGCGCCGATGGCGGGGCTACCCGTCTCGGGCCGGTCGAGGATCTCGGCCGCCTCACCCATGACCTCGGCGACGCGGGTCAGTAGCGCGATCTCCTTGGGGAACTGCGACTCGCCGTCGGGCAGGTCGCGAATTCGCTCGGTCACCTTCTCGGTGCGGTCCTCGATGGACTTCTGGGTGCCGGAGAGCTTGAGCGCCTGCTTCTTGTGCTCGTCGGCCTTGACGGCGCTCTTCGACTGCTCGGCGACGCGGGTCTCTTCGCGGAGGTTGACTTCGGCTTCCAGGATCTGGAGGACTTCCAGAACGATCGATGGCGGCAAACTGCCGGCCGATTTGGAGCCCGGTCACGTACCGCCCGAGGCTGGATCCACCAGGTCCTCGGCCCATCGGTCCAGGGTGTCCGACCAGAATTCGCACTGGGCGATCGAGACGCCTTCCTCCTTCTTGATGTCGTCGCCGAGCTGCCGCAGGCTGCCGATGACGTCAGTCTTGCGCATCTCGTCGAGCACCGTCTTGAACCGGAGGAACTGCCGGCGCTCGAAGTACGACTGGATGTCGTCCATGATGAGCGAGACGTCGTGGCTGCTCCTGGCCTCCTGCTCGCCCATCTCGCCGAGGACCTTCAGCGACGCCTGGCCGATCTGCTGGCCGGCAACGCCGAAGGCGTCCGCGAGCAGGTCGTTCACCCGGCCGCCGATCTTGTACTGGAGCCGCGCGGCGGCCTTGAGCCGCTTGACCAGCGTGCTCCCCTCGAGGTTGGCCAGAACGCGATTCATCTCGTCGGCGATCTTCTCGAACTCGGCGAGCAGGTCGCGCTGCTTGTTGACGGCCTCGTCCAGCGTCTGCTGGGTCGGGCACGACTCGCTGTCCTTGGGCTTGCCCATGACGGTCGTCACCGGCAGCCGCAGCGGGGCGGCCCCGCCCTTGCTGGGCGGCGACGAGTTGTCGCCGGGCTTCTCGGGCGGCGAGTTCTGCGACGACTCCATGTCGACGACCTTGGGGATCACCGGCTGGGGCTGGTCCTTCTTTTCGTCCGGCTTGTCCGCGGCCGACGGGGCACCGCCTGAGGCCCGGACATTGCCGGCCATCCTGGGGGGCGTGCTCGGCTTCTGGCTGGCCTGGGCCGAGCTGGGCGACTGCGCGGCCTGCTTGAGCAGGTCGGCGACCGTCGGCATCCGGTTGCCCGAGATGTCCTTGAGGATATTGAGCATCTCGGCCCATTTCTCCAGGTGGCCGACGCCGAACTCGGGGTTGCGCATCGCCTCGCGGACGAGCGTCTCGCCCGAGGTGACGAGCCCCGAGAGCCGGCGGCCGTTCTGCCGCTCGGCCGAGGCCTGGTTCTCGATCTTGCGGCGATTCTCGGCCCTGTCCAGGTCAGCCGGCGAGAGGTTCCGCAGCTCCTTGTTGGTCTCATGCAGCGCCATCTCGCGGTCGCGGACCTCGATCGCCTGGCGGTGCCACCGGCTGAGCTGCTCGGTGATCCAGATGGCGTGCTGCTCGGGGGTCAGGATGTAGAACGTGTGCGGCGGCGAGTACACCCGCGGCCGGCCGGGGAGATAATCCTCGACGAACATCCGGACCTGCACCGGCTGGGGCTCGATGCCGAGCGACTTCGCCGAGAACGTGCCCCCGAGGGCGAGGCTCTCGCGTTCGGGCCCGCCGGCACCCAGGATCTTCTCGCCCTTGGCGGGCTTCGAGATCACGGGGTTGTCGATCCCTTGCCACTCCATGCCCACTCGCTTCACGCCGAAATCGTCCTGAGCGTGGATCTTGAAGGTGAGCTGCTCGGAGTCGAGCACGACCTTCTGCCGGGGCAGGTCCTCGCACGTGACGCTCGGCGCCTCGTCGTCGCGGCCGTTGACCGACAGGGTAAACGGCTCCTTCCCCTCGAGGCCGTAGGTGTCCTTCCAGGAGAACTCGAGCTTGCTGGTCCCCTTCACGGCGACCGGCGGGCTCTGGATCGTGGCGCCCCGGGGCTCGCTCTTCTGGCCGTTGACCGTCGCCGAGCGGAGGTCGCGGCTCGCCGTGGCGGCGAACGTGGCGCGGCTCCCCTGCACGAGCGAGATGGCGCCGCCGCGGACGTCCTTGCGGACCGTGCCGTTGCGGCCGAGGTAATCGGGCAGGTCGACCGAGGCGACCAGCGTGGTCAGCTCGGGCCGCAGGGTCGGCTCGATCTTGATCCGGCGCGAGGCGTCTCCGACGGCGAGGTTGAGCCAGCCGGGCTCGATCTGCGAGGGAAGGCTGAACTCATACTTGCCGTCCTGGAGCGCCGCGGCGACGGGCGCCTGGCCGTCGAACTGGGCCTCGCCCTTCTTCGGATGCCAGACGGTGTCCTCCGCCAGCCGCGCGGTGACGGTAAACGGCTCGCCGTGGGCGACGACCAGGCGGTCGGGCAGCTCCTCGAGCGCGGCGAAGGTATACCGCGGCGTGGCGCCCCAGGGCGACAGCAGCCGCGCCCAGGCGCTCCTCGCGGCGGCGGGGAAGAGCACGGCCAGCATGACGGCCGCGACGATCGGCACGGCCGCCGAGGCCGCCCAGTGGACGTGCCGCGGCGTGGGCACGGCGTCGCTGAAGTCGCGCGTCTGCGCGTCCTTGGCCACCTCACGCACGGCCGCCTCGCACAGGGCCCGCGACCGGGCCTGCTCGAAGTCGTTGCGCACCAGCTCGATGATCCCCAGGAGCTGGTCGCCGACCGCCGGATGCTTCCGCGCCAGCAGCATCGCGAGCTGCTCGAGGTGCCGGTTGCGCCAGATCCAGCGGTACACGGCCGCCGGGATCCGCAGGCAGCCGAAGAACGCCGCGACGAATAGCACGCTGCGGAGCCACGACGGCGTGTCGATCACGCGGTCGAGGAGGAACATCAGCAGGTAGGCGGCCACGACCGCGAACGCCGCGGAACAGGCCGCCTCGACCATCTTGATCACCCAGACCCGCCGGCGGAAGTCGTGCAACTGCCGCCGCAAGTTCTCGGGTAACTGCAATCGTTCGTGCGGATGCGCGAGGCTCATACTGACCTCACTGTCGCGTAAGAGAAATCCGACGACTTCGACCCACGACTCGATTCGACCCGATGAAAGGAACCGCCACGGCCGCGGGAGAGGCACGCCAGGCGGGACGCGGCGTCCGACGACGCCTGTCCGATCCGTACCACTATACAAGACCGATGACCTTGCGGCCTACCCAGAAAACGCCCAGCAGGGTGATCAGCGACGCGCCGACCACCGGGTGTGACCAGAGCGGGATGCGGCGGATCGACGGCGCCGGGTCGGGCAGCTCAGACAGCGACCGGATCACCTGCTCGAGCTTCGACGCGTCGATCACCTTGCCGTCGGTGACGCGGGCCAGCTCCTCGAGCACCTCGGGCCGCGCCGGCTTGCCGGGCCGCTCGACGGCGGCGCCCTGCACGTAAAACGTGGCCTCCAGGCTCGCGCCCGTCTCCTTACAAAAGAGCGTCACCTTGTGGCTCCCGGACTCCTCGGCCGTGTACCGGCCGTTGAATTCGCCCCACTCGTCGCCCGCGGTGGTCATCCGGACCAGCTCCGACCGGCCCGACGGCGCCGTGATCCGCGCGGTGACCTCGCCCCGGTGCAGCGGCTCGCCCCCCTTGTCCATCACGTTGGCGTGCAGGGCCACCGTCTGGTTGAGCCGGGGCTGATCGGGGACGTAGTACAGCCGCATCGTCTCGCCCCTGGCCATGTTGCGCTGATAGGCCATCCACCGCACCACCTGGCCCCAGAAGCGGTAGTGATATTTATCCTCGACCCCCTTGCGCCACCGCCAGGCGCCGTCGGTCCCCATGAACAGGACCTTGCCGGCTCCATACGTCCGGGTGACCAGGAGCGGCAGTCGGCCGTAATCGTTGGACTGGTCCTTGTGGACGGCGAGGATCTCGGTGCCCGCCTTGGCCCGCAGGACCGGGGCGTACCACTGGAAGCCGGGCAGGCCCTCCCAGACCTCGCTGTTCTCGTCCTCGGTGTCGGCCAGCTTGGTGAGCAGGCTGCGGCGGCCGGTCTCGGTCAGCTCGAAGTGGTTCGGCGTCCGCGAGCCCCACCCGCCCGGCTGCGCGGGGTCCAGCACCACGGGGCAGAGATCGGCCAGCTCGGTATCCATCAGCGAGAGCTCGCGCCCCTGGATGCCCGGCATGAATACCAGGCCGCTCGCCTGGTGCTCGACGATCCCTTTGATCAGCCGGCACTGCTCGGTCGTGAGCTGGTTGTCGTCGATGCCGACGTCGCCCAGGAACACGACGTCGAACTTCTGAAGCTCGTCGAGCCCGCCCGGGAATTGCTTGATGTAATCCTTGTTGCCGCCGCCCGGCTTCGACAGGCCGGGGTGAAAGAGCAGGCACGAGAGCTCGACCCCCGGGTCGCGCGACAGGGCATTCCGCAGGTAGCGGTACTCCCACCGCGGGTACGACTCGACCAGGAGCACCCGCAGCTTCTCCTCGCGGATGGCGATGGGGGCGGCCAGCTTGTTGTTCTCGTCGGAGATCTCGTCGGGGTGGCGGGGGATCGTCAGGTTGACGGTGTAGTCGCCGACGGCCTTGGGCTTCCAGAGCAGATAGTCGCTGGTGCGGCCCATGGCGGCGATCCGGACTTCCTTCGTGACCTGGTCGCCGTCGGAGGTCTTCAGGGTGACGGTCGTGGCATAGTCGCGCGGGAGGGAGCTATCGACGGTGAACGGCACGCGCACCGACTTGCCCGCGATGCCGAAGGTCGGCACGTCGAGGCTGAGCAAATCGACGTCGGGGAGCCGGGTGCGGCTGCCGACCGGGACGGCGATCACCGGCACGCCCTTGATCCGCAGCCGCGCCGCGGCCTGGACAGGCGGCGGCCCCTCGTTCCAGTCGCCGTCGCTGGCCAGCACGATCCCGCGGAGGTTGGAAATCCGCTCGGGCGCGCGGGCCAGGGGTTCGTAAAGATCGGTTCCCCGGCCGGCGGCGGGACCGGGCGAAGCCGGCGCGTTCGTTCCCTGGGCCTTCGCGGCCGATCCCTCGGCCCTCGCGACCGGCGCACTTGCGGGCGCCCCGCCCGACCCGGTCTGCCCGGGCGCCGAGAACGGCTGGATCAGCACGGTCATCCGCTCGCGGAGCTTGTTCCACGAGGCCGGATCGGCGAGCGTGGCGATCGCCTGGTTGCGGGTCGTCGCCGAGGATGCCTTCCCGTCGGGTGCGACGACGTCGCGAGTCTCCATGCTGGGCGACGCGTCGAGCATCACGGCGATCGTGGGCTTCTCCTCGGGGCGGAATTCCTCGATCCACTCGGGCTGATTCAGCAGCAGGGCGGCGATGGCGACGATCGACAGCCGGAGCAGCTCGAGCAGGCCCATCGAGAGGCGGAAGCCCACCCGTCGCCAGGCGATGAACGAATAGACGGCCGTCGCGAGGATGGCCGCGGCCGAGAGACCGAGCGTCCAGGGCGTCCAGAGGAATGTGAGCGATCGGGTGACGCTCATGATGCTTGGGCTCCGGCGGGGGATGCGGCGGCGAACGGCGAGGCACCGGCGAACGACGAGCCCGAGCCCGCGCCGGGGCTCGCCGAGGCGCGGGCGGGCCTGGGCAGGCAAAGAGCCGCCTCGGCCACGAGGGCCACGATCATGGCGACGAGGAACATCCGCCAGATCTCCTGGATCAGCGAGCTCAGGCTGCCCGCCCGGTCGTCGACCCGCGAGTAATCGAGCCCGCGGAACAGCTCGTCGACCCGGCGATCGGCCATCACGGAGGCGGATTCCTCCGCCGACGGCCGGTTGACGGCGATCAGGCGGGGGCCCGAGGCATAGACGCCGCGGTGGGCGGCGTATTCGGTCGAGATCGCCTCGTCCCCTCCGGCGATCCGCTGCCATTTCGCCGGGTCGTCGCGCGTCGGCTCGCCCGCGGCGAGCTGGCGCGTCGTCCCGAGCGACCCCGCGCCGGCGGCCATCGCCCGCTGGACCAGGACGTAGAGCACCACGCCGCCGGTCGCCAGCGACGAGTCGCCGCCGGCCGCCGTCGTGGCGCAGAAATACACCGAGCCGCCGTCGACCTTCTCGGCGCGGGCCAGCAGCGGGGCGCCCCCCTTGAGCGTGGCCAACTGGGTCAGCTCGCCGCCCGAGAGCCCGCAGGCCCGGCGGACCTGGAGCTGCCCGACCGGCAGCGCGGCTCCGCTCTGGGTCTGCGCCAGCAGATCCTCGTCGCGCCGCCAGCTCTCGACCGGCGCGTCCCCCTTCGGCTCCTGCCAGGTGGTCCACCTGACGCCGTACACGGCGTTGGCGTCGGGGGCCCGCGGCGGGAAGAAGATCGCCGCGCCGCCGCGCTCGATGAACGACCGGACCGGAGCGGCCTCATCCTTGGAGGGCAGGGGGGCCTGCCACAGGAGCAGGGCGACGGTATCCCAGTCCACTCCCGCAAGCTGCGCCGGTGCGATGACCTCGGACGTGCACGCGACGGCCGGATCCGGCGCGATCGACGCGGCCAGCTCGAGCGGACGGGTCGCATTCGGGTCCTCGGCGACGATCACGGTCTTCCGCGCCACCGGCGGCTCGAAGGTGAACCAGAAGTCGTTGTCGGCCGGGTTGGAGTCGGCCGGGATCGAGACGCGGCCCCAGCCTCGCTCCTTGCCCCGCTCGAGCGGGATCCGATGATCCTTCAGCTCCGCCTCGGGGCCGGACAGCTCGACCGAGACCTCCGAGCGGGCGCCGTCGATCTCGAACTGCACGGGCACGGTCTCACGACCCTCGCCGCCGTCGAGCCGGGCGAGCCTGAGCGATACCAGCAGCTCGGCCGCGTCACCCGCCTTCTGGCGGCGGACGCCCGTGACCCGCACGGCCAGGTTGTGCGTGGCGGCCTGCGGATAGGCCAGCAGGTGGAACCGCACGCCCTGGGGGAACTTCTGGAACTCGTCCCGCAGGCCCTGCCAGCGGCCGCTGTCGGGCGCCCAGTCATTCGTGCGATCGTCCGAGCAGATCCAGATCTCGGTGTGGCCGACCTTGTTCGCCTGGATGTAGTCGCGGGCGGTTTTGAGCATCGCCGGGATATCGGCCGAGGCGCTCGAGGGGCCCGTGCTGGGCACGCGCGGCAGCTCACTGATCTCGTCGAGCTCGCGCGGGCGATTGGTGGTACTGTCGATCACGACCCACCGCGTTGAGCCGAGAGTCGTCAGCGTCCGCGAGAGCTGCGTGAGCCCGGTCTCGAGCTTCGATCCGCCGCCGCCGGCGCCGGTCTGCTGCATGCTGGGCGAGCGGTCGACCAGGACCATCGTCGTGTCGGCCCGTCCGCCGCCGGCCAGCCCCAGCCAGCCGCCGGCGAGCGGACGGCTGATCGCGAAGATCAGGCCGGCGATCGCCGCCATCCGCATCGCCATGATCAGCCACTGCCGGATCCGGGCGTAGCCGCGCGACATCCGGTTGGCCGCCAGCAGGAACATCATCGCCGCCCAGCGCACCGTCTGATACCGGCGCTGGTTGATCAGGTGGATGATGATCGGCAGGGCCACCAGCGGCAACGCCGCCAGCAGCATCGGCTGGAGGAAACTCATCTATCTCACCCCCTTGGAGCGCGTCCGCCCCACGAGGAATCGGATCAGCAGTTGCTCGTACGATTCGTCGATCGGCGCGCGGTGATAGTCCACCGCGGACTCGTTCACCACCTGCTGCAAGTTCTCGAGGTAGCCCGACATGGCCTTGAGATAGCGGTCGGCGATCTCGGTCGGCTCGGCGAAGATCGACGGGCCGCCCTCCATGTCGAGGAACCGCATCGGCCGGCGGAACTCGAACTTCAGCTCCTGGGGATCGAGCAGGTGAAAAATCGCGGCGTCGTGCTTGCGGAACCGCAGGTGCTGGAAGCACGACCGCAGCTCCTCGGGCTCGACGAACAGGTCGGAGAGGATGATGATCAGGGCGCGCTGCGAGATCGTCTCGGCCAGCTCGTGCAAAACCGGGACGAGCTGCGTCGCGCCCTGCGGTTTGGCCTGCTCGAGCACGTCGAAGATCGCCATCAGGTGCGAGGGATTGCGCCGCGGCGGGATGTTGCGGACGATCCCGTCCGCCAGGCAGGTCAGGCCCACCGCGTCGCCTTGCTGGAGCGCCAGGTGCCCGATCGCGCCGGCGATCCGGCGGGCGTACTCCATCTTGGTGATCCCCGTGGTGCCGAAGTCCATCGATCCGCTGGTATCGAGCACCAGGCAGCAGCGGAGGTTGGTGTCGGCCTCGAACTCCTTGACGAAGAACCGGTCCGACCGGCCGTAGGCCCGCCAGTCCAACCGCCGCAGGTCGTCCCCTGGCACGTATTTGCGATACTCGGCGAACTCGACGCTCGAGCCGCGGTGCGGGCTGGGATGCCGGCCCGAGACCGAGCCCAGCATCGGCCGCCGCGCGAACAGCGGAAAGCCCGCCAGTCTCGACAGCACGCCCATGTCCAGGAAACTTCTTGGCTGTCTTTCTTCGAACATAGTGCTCAGTGGTCAGTGAGTAGTGGTCAGTGGTCAGTGAGTAGTGGTCAGTGGTCAGTGAGTAGTGGTCAGTGAGTGGTGGTCAGTGAGTGGTGGTCAGTGGTCAGTGGTCAGTGGTTAGTGAGTGGTGGTCGGTGGTGGAGAGGCAGCGATCGGGCCAATTGGTCCCTGGGTTCCTTCTTGCGGCCCGCTCAGTTCTCACGGGATTCCGACCTCGAGACCAGGGATTTTCTGAGGCCGTTCAGCAAACGGGCGACCTCCTTGGTGAGCTCAAACAGGCCGGGCAGAAACGGTTCCTCCAGGTAGCTCAGGCGTCGTGCGATGATCAACTGGGTTTCAAGTTCCTGGAGCGAGCCGCAGGCGATGGATAGACAGCGGATGAAGTCCCGGGTCGTGTTACGTCCTTGCCCTTCTGCAATATTCGAGGGTATCGACACCGCAGCGCGACGTAACTGGTTGGTCAAACCGTACCGTTCTTTCGCCGGGAACGACTCCGTGGCCTCGTAGACACGTTCGACAAGATCCATCGCCTTCTGCCAGGCAACCAGATCCGTGTAATGTCGAACAGTCATTCATCGCCTCTTCGCTGACCAGTGACCACGGCCCACTGACCAGTGATCACGGCCCACTGACCACGGCCCACTGACCACGGCCCACTGACCCCTGACCACGGCCCACTGACCACCACTCACTGACCACTGACCACTGACCACTGACCACTGAAGAAGATCAATGCTCCGCGTCCGTCTCCTCCACGAGGCGGCGAACGATCTTCTTGGCGTCGATCCCCTCGGCCTGGGCGGCGAAGGTGGTGATGATCCGGTGCGTGAGCACCGGGACGGCGGCTTCCTGGACGTCCTCGAGCCGGGCCATGTAGCTGCCCAGAAGCGCTGCGCGGGCCTTGGCGCCCAGGATGAGGTACTGAACGGCGCGCGGGCCGGCACCCCAACTGACCAGGGGCTTGAGCCACGCCGGGGCCGTCGAGCCGTGCGGCCGGGTCTTGCGGACCAGGCGCGCGGCGTACGAATAAATGTGATCCGGAACCGGCACGCGCCGGACCAGGCTCTGATGGCGGAGGATCTCCTCGGGCGTCATCAGGTGATCCAGCGTCGGCAGCGCGTCGCCCGTGGTGGTGCGCGCGATCTGGATCTCCTCGGCCTCGGTCGGATAATCCAGCTCGATCAGGAACATGAACCGGTCGAGCTGCGCCTCGGGCAGCGGATACGTGCCCTCCTGCTCGACGGGGTTCTGCGTCGCCAGGACGAGGAACGGCTCTTCAAGGTGAAACACCTTGCCCATGACCGTCACGTTATGCTCCTGCATCGCCTCGAGCAGCGCGGCCTGGGTCTTCGGCGGGGCGCGGTTGATCTCGTCGGACAGCACGATGTTGGCGAACACCGGCCCGTGGACGAACTGGAACTCACGCCGACCCTCCGGGGTATCCTGGAGGATGTCGGTCCCGGTGATGTCCATCGGCATCAGGTCGGGCGTGAACTGGATGCGGCTGAACTTCAGCGACATCGTTTCGGCGAGCTTGTTGACCATCAGGGTCTTCGCCAGGCCGGGCACGCCCATCAGCAACGCGTGACCGCGGGCGAACAGGCAGATCGCCAGCCGCTCGATCACGTTCTGCTGGCCGACGATCACCCGGCCCAGCTCCTTGCGGAGCCGGGCATAGGCATCGCGAAGGTGGTCAATCGCCGCCACGTCGTTCTCGCTCAGCCGCTCCGGGCCCGAGGCGTCCACAGGCTGCGACATGAAAGCTTCCTAAAAGTCGACTCGAAAGGTGGTCAATCCGACTGGATCCGCGTCTGACGGCTCGAAAGGTCCCGCCACATCGACACGCCGGCCGTCAGGAAGGGGCACGCATGGTCCCACGCCCAGGCTCGGACGTTCGTCATTGTAGCGGCCGTCACCCGGGTCCGAAAGGGCCTCGAACGAAATCCCTCGGGCGGGTCGGCGCCGGGTCGTGATCCTCGATCCTGGTTCCATGTCCGATCCGTTCGGGAGTGTGACACGACCGCCCGCGCCGGGGAATCGCGGGGCCTCAGCCCCATGCTCTCGGCCCGGGCGCGCCTCCATCCCGGTTTGACGAAATAATCGAGAGGTCCGTTCCTATCTTCGTCCGGCGCGGCCCGGAATTCTGCGTCCCGCGACAATCGCCCCAGAGACTGGGCGACATCCCGCAGAGAATAGTGCCCCGAGAGCCCCGAATTGCGTCATCCAAATTCCGAAAAAACGCGGAATCCGCCGCGGCGGGCGGCGGATTCCCGATTTATCTCGAATCGCGACAAGCAGTTCGAGCGAAAGTCGCCCTTTTCAGTCACTCGGCAGCGACATCCGCAGCTCGCCCAGGTCGACCGTCTCGCCGGGTTTGGACTTCAGGCGCTTCAGGACCTCCCGGCGGGCCGGCTCGGGTTGATAGAAGCGATCCGGGCGCGCCCGGGGGAAGATGTCGAGGGCGACGCCCAGCTCGGGATGAATCCCCTCGATGCGGAACCGCCCGTCCCTGTCGGTGGCGAAGTGCTCGTTGCCGACCATGCCTGGCAGGACCCGGCCGTCGTGGTCCAGCATCATGGTCCGGATGACGGCGTCGGCGATCGGCTGGCCGTCGGGATCCACCAGCCGGCCGGCCGCCGATCCGCACGGGGCCAGCCGGACGTCAACCTTGCCCTCACCGGCCGAGGCGAGAAGCGCACCGGCCAGCCGGCGCCCCTTGTGGACGAACGAGACCGTCCGGGTCTTACCGGGCTCGAGGCCGACGGCCACGAAGTCCGCACCCTCGAGGACCGTGACGTCCCAGTTGGCCGACAGGTTGTAGGCCGTCGCGCCGGTAACCGGCCTGCCGTCCGGGCCGATCAGGCGGCCCTTGCGGGAGTCGCCTCGGGTCAGCTCGAGGTCGACGTCGAACGTCTCCACATTGGCCGGTATGTCCACGATCCGGTAGGCGTGGCAGGGCGAGAGGATGATGGTGATCGCCTCGCCGTCTCCCTCGCCGCCGACGCCCTTGCCACGATCGGCCGGTGCCAGGCGGGCGCGCGTGTAGGGCAGGTTATCCCCGGCGGCCGTGGCATAGAAGAAGCCGGGACCGGGCGGGACGGTCATCCGGTAGCCTTCCGCGGGGAAGCTGCACGCGATGTGCGCCGCCTCGCCGGGGTTCGGGTTCGACGGCAGCTTGATGTGAAAGGCCGAGTAGCCGTCCACGGCCTTGCGCGTGGCCCGGTCGATCAACCGCAGCCGGACGACCACCCCCTTGAGGATCTCGAAGGTCACCGGGATCGGCTTCAAGCCGTCGGTGTCCGAGACCGTGAGGGAGGCATCCAGGTAAGGCTCCCCGGGTTTGGGGATGATGCTGAGCTGGTAGGAGGCCGCCTTGGGCAGTCCCTCGAGCCGGAACCGGCCCTCGCGGTCGGTCGTCGCCGAGACCCACCCCGACTGCTCCTTCGCCGAGCCGATGACCTCGACCCCGGCGATCGGTGCTCCCGTCCCCTTGACCCTGGCAATCCCCTCGATCGGCTTGCTCGGGGCGACGACATGGTCGAAGCTCGCGCCGTGGAGGGCTTCGATTCGCTGGGCCATCCCCGGCATCATGGATCGAGGGGCCCGCGGCCGGGCCGAGGCCGGCGCCTTGCGGGTCATCGCCCAGGCGTGACTCGAGGCGATCCCGGGCGCGGAAACATCCAGCTTCACCAGGCGATCGCGGCCGGCGCCGTCGATCCGGAACCGGCCGTCGGGACCGGTCGTCAGCGTCTTCCGCGTCCAGTCGGTCTTTCCCTTGACCCACCAGATGATGCCGTAGGGATTCCCGATCGCGCGATCGACCTGGAAGGAGCCGGCATTGAGCAGGGCGTCGGGGTCGCCGGCCGGCGGGTCGAAGACCTCGGCCACCTGGATGGTCGCGCCGGCCACCGGACGGCCCTGGGTGTCGAGGACGCGACCGAGCACCGGCACGTCATCCGGCACGAGACGCCACTCGACCTGGGTATCCGTCGGATTCGGGACAGCGACCTGAGCCGGGCCGTAACCCTGGGCGACCGCCATCAATTGGGCCTTCTTCCAGTCGATGCGAAGCGTGCCGAAGGGCTCCGAGGCCGCGTTCTCCCGGAACCATTGTTCGGGGTCGAGCTCGAAGCGGCCGTCGTCGCCGGTCCTCGTCATCGGCGCGACGATCCAGCCGCGATTGGGCTGACCGGCGTAAATCGATGCGCCGGCGGCGGGCTGGCCGTCGGGTGTGAGGACGCGGCCCCGGAGAATCACTCGACCCGGGCGGTCGGCGAGGGCCTTGCCCGCATCGGCCGGGCCGGCCGGACGCGCGACGGGCGTGCCCGCGTCACGCGGTTTGCCTTCGCGGCTGTCATCGACGGACACCCAGGCCAGCATTCCGAGCGTGGCCGCGACGGCCAGGAATGACGTCATCTGGATCAGGCGAATCATGAGCATCCTCCGCAGCAACCCCTCGCCCAGGGCGACCGCGGCCGGGACCGTCCCGGCCGCCTTCGCCCCGATGACCGCAGCGTCCGGCCGAAAGGCGACGCGCACGGCCGCCTCGATCCAGCCGGCCGGCGCGGCGGTCGCCTCGGCGGCCAGGAGGGCCGACAGCGCGGCGGTCGTCGCCGTGACCCCGCGCCGGGCCAGCCGCGAGCGCAACAGCTCGCGGGCCCGGGCGATCCGGCTGCCGACCGTACCGATCGGCCAGCCGAGCTGGTGCGCGGCCTGCTCGTAGGTGAGCCCCTCGAGATAGCACAGTGCGATCGGGGCCCGGTAACGCTCGGGCAGGCGGTCGATCTCGGCGTGGATGATCGGCAGGTGCTCGCGATCGAGCGGGCGATCCTCCGACGGCGCGGCGGCCTCGGCGGCCATGGCGTTGTCCTCGATCGAACGCTCGCGGCGCCGGGACGACGACGCATTCGCCCGGATCGCGATGCGATAGGCCACGCGGTAGAGCCAGCTCCCGAGCGACCCGGCCGACCGCAGGCCGCTTGCCTTGCGAAACAGCACCAGGAACGTCGCCTGGAACGCGTCCTCGGCATCTCCGGGATTCCTCAGCACGCCCCGGCAGACAGCACGCACCAATGGGCCATGCCGCGCCACCAGGAAGGCGAACGCTGACTCGTCGCGCTCGTTCAGGAACCGGTCGAGGAGCTGAGCGTCCGTCATCCCCGTGAGCGTCCCCTCGTCCAGCAGCCGCTGGAACGGCGCCGATGCCGCCGAGATGCCCCGCCTTGCACTTGCCATCGCGCCGCCCCGCCCCGCCTCGGAAAACGAAGTCGTCCGCCCTCTCTACATGATGAGAGACGGCGGACGACCGGGGACATCCGGATTTCTCGAAAAAGCGGGCGATCGACCGAGCGAGCCTACTTGCCCGACTCGTCCGCCGCGCCCTCGATGGCCTTTGCGTAGATGTCGTCCCAGCGGCCTGTGTGGGGATTGAAGACGAAGAGACGGTCATCCTTCTGGACCGAGACTGCCCCGCTCGTCCCCATCCTTCCGACTCGCGTGCCAGGAGCCACGTCGAGGATATCCCAGCGTTTGGCCGCGCTGCTGAAGCCGTAAACCCTCGTGCCGATCGTGAAGATGCTGTTGCCGGCGACCTGAATGGAGGAACGCTCGACCGGCTCGGGGATGTCGATGGCGATCCAGCTCTGATCCTCCAGGACATTCAGCGCGGCGATGCGGGTGACCTTGTGGTCGCGATCGAGTTCGAGGGCGACGAGCCATTGGCCGTCGCTCCGGTTCACGAGAAACCCGTTATCCCACTGAGTGAAGATGAACTCCCGACGGTCGCCGAGGATCGGCGGCAGCCGGACGGGCCGGCTCTTGCCGGTGGCGGGATTGTAGATGCCAGCCTTGCTGCCGTCGGCCGAGATCACCAGGTAGTGGATTCCGATCGATATGTAATGCGGCTTCGGCGTCCTGTCCGCGCCGGCCTTCTTGCCGGCGGCTGACGGTGAAGTCAGCCGGGCCGCGGGCGGGCTCGCTCCCGCCGACGTCGCCGGGACCGGCGCGGCGGATTGGCGGGTGGAATTCCGGTTGTCGGCCGCGGGGTCACGCGGACGGGCGGTCGCCGTCCGCTGATCGCTGCGTATCCGATCGAGCTCGACGTCCAGCTTCCGGAGGTGATACGTCACCACGGCGAGTTGCTTGACGGCCCGGTCGAGTTCGTCGCCCACCTTCACCATTTCCGAGGCCGCCACCTCGGAGGCACGGTCGCGGGCGTTGATGGGTTTTCGAAGGGAATCCTGGACTCTGGCGAGCTGCTTGACGGCACTGTCGAGCTCCTCGCCGACCGAGAGCGGCGTCGGGCCGGGGCGATCCTCCGATCGGGAAGAACGACTGCCCGCACTGGTCGGGGGAACCGAGTTTTCGGCGGCCGTCGTCGCCGAGCTGGCCGGCGGCTTCGAGTCCTGCGGCACGACGGCCAGGGCACTGTACCCGCCGACCGCGAGGCCAAGGCCAAGGCCCAGTGTGCCGAGGTACGAGAGCTTCGTAAAGGTCATGGTCAAGAGGATCCTCCGGGCGATGGCGGCGGGCCGGGCCGTCGCGAGGGACGCGGCGGCGGCCGTCGCCGGACTGGTCGCGAAACTCCACGAGCTACGGACCGTCGCGTCGACCCATTCGGGAGGCACGGGCAGCCGGATTAGTGCGGCCGAGAGCGCGGCACCATCGGCGGCAAGCCCGCGCCGGGCGAGCCGGCGGCGGAGCACGTCGCGTGCCCGGGCCATCCGGCTGCGCACGGTGCCGACCGGCCACCGCAGCCGCCGTGCGGCCTCATCATGCGTCATCCCCTCCAGGTAGCAGAGGACGACGGGCTCGCGGAGGGCCGAGGGAAGGCGCGTGACCTCCTCGTCCACGATCGAGAGCAGCTCGCGACGCTCGAGGTCGGCCGGACCCGAGGCAAAAGCCGCAGGCTCGATCGACACGCTCGTCGCCTGCTCGCGGACGAACCGGCGGGCCGAGTGCGCCCGCGCCCGCACCGCGACGCGATGCGCCACGCCGTGCAGCCAACGGCCGACGAGATCACCGTCGCGGATCGCCCCGGCCCGGCGGACCAGGACGAGGAACGTCGCCTGGAACGCGTCCTCGACGTCCCGCTCGTCGCGGAGCACGCGACGGCAGACGCCCAGGACCATCGGCCCGTGCCGGGCCACAAGTGCGGCAAACGCCGCCTCATCCCGCGCCGTCACATACCGCTCCAGCAGCGCACCTTCATCCAGGCCGGCGACGGTCCCGCCCTGGAACAGGCGGTCCAACTGGTCCCGAACGGCCCCCGTATGAGAGTTCACGATGCTCCGCCCCCCGCTTGTCGACGGTCAGGTCACCCCTGAATCTGCGGCCTGCCGGGGAACCAATCTCACTTTCCCGTTTTTTTTTTGCGGAACGGGAATGCGGAGGGGGAGTAGGTCGCAATCCGCGAAACCAGCGACGTCGCCGGTTCATTTCCCCGGCGACGCACCATCGGTGCCCGATTCCTTCTTCGAAGCGATCCGGCGATCCGGCGCTTCGACCGCCCGTGGCTTGCCCGGCTGCCGGGGACGAGCGGGCCGACGGCCGGCTTTCGCCTGACGCTGCCCTTCTTCGAGCCAGAGGGTGCGCATCAACTCGAGTTCCTCATCCGAGAAAGCCGCACCGATCCCTTTTCGCTTCACGGCAAACCCTTTCGCCGCAAGTAGCCCCGAAAATGACGCAGGGCTGGACTGCCTGGTGTGAGATCGAACACGACGCTAACCGAATCACCATGTTGCCACCACCAGGCCTGCCCTTCTTTGCATGAGATGAGGTTGCTAACCCGGCTTGCCCAGGCAAGGTCCCCTGGCAGTCTTCGACGAATCTCGGCAGGCAATGCTCCGTCAAAACCAGCAACGGCCAAACCCAGTAGCCCACGTATCCCATGCCGTCATCTCGCACAGCATAGGCACGGATTTCCGCCACGCCAAGGCGGATCCCGTGCTCGACCTGGCGTCCCATCAGCCTGGTCCCTAGTGTCCTGAGTTGGAAATTCGCTCACAAACCCGCTTGACGCGATCCAGGATCAGGTCGGCATCGGCGGTCCACACGAAGGGCCGAGGATTCTCGTTATGGGCCGCCAGATACTCCATGATCGCCGCCTCCAGCGCC
>DAIDHB010000206.1 GCA_027452145.1 Planctomycetales bacterium | reverse complement strand
GCCGGCCGGCGGAGTCGGCCGCGGCCTTCGCGAACCTGCTGGCGCTTTGCCCCGACGACCCCGCCGGGCACGTCAACCGCGGCGTGGCGATGCGGGCGCTGGGAGACCGCGAGGCGGCGCTTGGCCACTTCCGCCGGGCTGTCGGGCTCGACCCCTCGCTGGCCGAGGCCCATGCGAACCTCGCCGCGCTACTGGTCGAGCTGGGTCGGCCCCGCGAGGCCCTGCCGCACTGCCACGCCGCGGTCGCCGTACGCCCCGACCTGGCCGAGGCCCGCATCGCCCTGGGCGACGCCTTCCGCGCCATGCAGTGCCCGCTCGACGCACGCGCGGCCTATTCGCACGCCCTGCGGATCGACCCCGGACGCGCCCGCGCCGCCGCCGGGCTCGGCCTGGCCGCGATCGCGCTGGAGCTCTGGGACGAGGGGCTCGTCTGGCTGCGCCGCGCCGTCGAGCTCGAGCCGAATTCGCTGGATTACCTCCGCTCCCTCGCCGAGGCGGCCATGGCGCGGGGGCGGCACGACGAGCTGCGGGCCTGTTGCGAGCGGCTCCTCGAGCTCGATCCGACGGACGGGGCGGCCAGCGGCACGCTGGGCTGGTGCCTGCACCTCGACGGCCGTCGCGACGAGGCGCGAGTCCGCTACGAGGAGGCCATCCGGCTTCGGCCGGACCTGGCCCAGGCCCACTTTTACCTGGGGCTGTTGCTCGAGGAGGTCGGCGAGCCCGCCGCCGCCGAGGCCCGGTTCCGCGAGGCGGTCCGACTCGACCCCGCCCACGCGACGGCCCTCGCCCGACTGGCCTCGATGGTACGAGGGAAGCTGCCGGACGACGAAACGGCCCTCCTGGAGAGCCGGCTCGTCCGCCCGGACCTGCCGGCGATGGACCGGATGAACCTGCTGTTTGCCTCGGGCGAGGTACTGGATGGGCGCGGCGACCATCCCGGGGCCGCCGCGCGGTACGCCCAGGCCAACGCCCTCGCCCTCGAGCAACTCGTGCAGGGCGGTCGCGCGTACGATCCGTCGGAACACCGCCGGTTCATCGACGCCACGATCGCGAACTACACGCCCGAGCTATTCGCCCGCCTCGCCGGGTCCGGGCTCGAGACGCGCCGCCCGGTCTTCGTGATCGGGCTGCCGCGATCGGGCACGACGCTGATCGAGCAGATCCTGGCGAGTCATCCGTCGGTCTTCGGCGCCGGCGAGATTTCGCTGGCGCGGCAGAGCCACGAGGAGATCCCGGCGCTCCTCGGCCGCGACGGGCCGCCCGAGTGCCTGGCCGGCGAGCTCACGCCGGAGCAAATCGCCGAGCTGGCTCGACGGCACGACCGGCGGCTCGCCGAGCTGGACGGGGGCCGTTCCGCGCGGATCATCAACAAGATGCCGGAGAACTTCTTCTACCTGGGCCTGATCGCCGCGATGTTCCCGAACGCCACGGTGATCCACTGTCGTCGAGACCTGCGGGACGTGGCGCTCTCGTGCTGGATGGCGAACTTCGTCGAGGTCCGCTGGGCGAGCGACTTCGAACTGATCGCCGGCCGGTTCGCCGAGTACCTCCGGCTCATCGACCACTGGGCGGCCGCGTTGCCGGTGTCGTTCGCGGTTCACGAGGTGCGGTACGAGGACGCGGTCGACGACATCGAGGGCGTTGCGCGGCGGCTGGTTGCCGCGATCGGGCTCGAATGGGATCCCGCCTGTCTCGGGTTTCACCGGAATCGTCGGCCGGTACAGACCGCCAGCCAGAACCAGGTGCGCCGGCCGATCTACCGGACGTCGATCGGGCGCTGGAAGAACTACGAGAAGGAGCTGGCCGGGCTGTTCACCCGCGTCGCCGACCTGCCGGGTCAAGGGGCCTACTCCTGAGGCGTGCAAGTCTGTGATGTTGGCGAGGGCGAACCGCAGGTCGATCAGGCTCCTGGCCTGACGCTCAATTGCCGGACGCCCGCCCGACCCGACCTGTCTCGCCTCGGCTCCTCGTCGCTCCCAGGGAATCGGCAACGGCCGGTCGGTGGCAGTATCTCAGTCGCGAGTGGCAGAGATGGGCCTCCGAGTGGCAGAAGTGGGGCTTCGAGTGGCAGTCATCGGGCCTCAAGTGGCAGTAAATCGGCCCCGAGTGGCAGTAAATCGGCCTCAAGTGGCAGTAAATCGGCCCCACATCGGCCTCAAGAGGCCGGTTTTTAGGGGCTTTTGGCACCTGGTGGCACCTGGTGGCAAGTTTTTGGGACCTCGAGCGTCCGCCAGCGTCAAATTGCACGGATTATGACGATGGCATGGGCCCGTCGCCGCGGAGACCACGGCCTCTGCCCGGGGTGTCGACGTGGTCCTCGTGTCGAGGCCCGGCGAGTTCCGACAGCGGCGGCCGGCTGGTCGGCCGGGGGGCGGATCCGCCGTCGGCCGGGCCGCTCGGGAGCAGAAGGGCCGCGCCACCGCGTGATCGGCCCGGGCCGAGGCCGGCCTGGCCAGCCGCGCCGGGCTCCGGTTTCCCGGTTCGGAGACCTCGCGGTGACCGCCCTTTTTTCTCCCCCTACATACATGATGTATCAGGTCCGCAAATTCTGTACGACCCCCCTGGCAAAAAGAGGCAGAAATCTGCCGTAACCCGATGTCAAATGAGGACTTAAAATTCCATCTGTTTTTTCAAGATATTCCACGATATGTCACGTTTGGCCTGTTGGTTCAAATATGGCACAATGTGTCATTTCGCCAGGCAAGCCGGCGGTCACCTCCTGTTTCATCAGTACATCGTCTTATGCGCAGGCCTTGCCCGGTTGTGAACTGTTCGAGCGAGGACCACTGGAACGTCTCACGGCGGAGAGTCTGTCCGCGCGCTGCCGACACGAACCAGCCGGTTCGGCCCGGTTCGATGGAGGATGGCGGGTCTGTCTGTCCGCCGATCGGGTCCGATCGGGTCTGTCCGGTCGGGGGACCGAGCCGGAGCACCGGGCCCGATGGGGCGGGTTCGCCGGACCCGGGTCGGTAAATCGAAATGCGTCGCCGTGTCATGTCCAATGCGTCCCCGGATCGGGTCTCCCACTGGACTGACAGAGCGTCCCCGCTGCGAATGCTGCAATGCCATTGTCGCGTGGCTACCCGGGGCCTGATCCAGGGATCTGGGCAGGGTCCGTGATCCTCCGCCCGCGTTCCGTCTATTACCGCCCGGGACATTGCCGAATGGCTGAGATCCGGGCATGATTGCTGGTTTGGATTATGCGGAAAAAAGGGCGTGTTTCAATACGTCTGTTCAGTGGACGGCTTCTTGTTAGGGCACCGCTATGCAGAAGCGATTCCACAACGCGCTACTGTGCCTGCTGGTTGGCGTCGCCCTCGGGGCGCTCGTCACCATCCCCGCGGCTATTCTTGCGGCGGCGTCCGTCGGTGCGGGCCACGGCCACTATTCGCTGGCCCGGCTCTTGTTCCCTTACTCCATGCTCCTCACGAGGCTCGCTGGCGATGAGATCACGCCACCGCTGGTCGCGATCGCCCTGATCCAGATGCCTCTCTATGGTGCCGCCATTGGTCTTGCCTTTCCCTGGAGGCGACTTCGAGGCCACGTCGCCCTCAGCCTCCTGGTCGTTCATCTCGTGGCCGCCGGGGCTTGCTTCAGCGGGGTCATCCCGAACTTCTCGACGATCGTGGCGGCCTCTTGACCTGGCGACACAGCGGGCACGACCCGTCGAAGCCGGTCGAGGCGAGCCGAACGATCGTGGATCGGAGTCCGCAAGCCCGACTCCAATCCATGTTCAAGGATACTGGCCGATCCGACGCGGGCCGCTGGATAGGGTAAGGCTTCGCGGCGATCACCGACGATCGCCGCCGATGGTGGCCCTCAGCGACCGCTGGCGCTCCCCTCGCCGGGGCGTGGGTCGCTCGCAACCGGTCCCCGCGACGATCGCCCCGACTCGCGTCCAGCAATCGGCGATCGCCCGCAGCGCTGTGGCGTGCGGCGGTGGCCGAACCGTTCGAGAACCCCTGCGGCGTGACCGAGAATCTGGGCGGAGAGTTTCGCGCGGAGCCGCGGAGATCGCGGAGGGTTCAGGTGCGCGGGCGGGCGGGCGATTGATCCATGATGCGGCGGCCCGCGCCATTCCGATTCTTCTCCGCGGCTCCGCGCGAGACCCGATTCGGCGAGCCTGCGGACGGCGCGGAGGTCGGCCCGCTGAGTGCTGTCGGAGACACCGGCGAGGTGGAGGTCCTGGGTCTTGCGGAGGCGGATCGCGGTGGCCATGGGAGGGTCCTTTCGCAGAGGGGAAGAAGGTAGGTTCTCTGCGCCGGACGTTGGCTCAGCGGAGCGGCGAGTGCCAGGGGGCGGTGGGAAAGGCGGGAGGAGCGGAGACGGATCGAGGCCGTCGCGGTAGACTGATGTGAGGCCAACGGGCCTGCCGCGCCAGCGGCTTACTTGAACGAAGCGATCCAGCGGACCCGCCTGCCGGCGGGCCGCAGAGCTGGGGTGTTAGGCCGCCGTCTGCGGCGCCGGGGGCTTCAACATGGCGGAAATCCGGCCGAGCCTCCTTGAATCTCCGGGTAGGTAGCCGGAGCGAAATCCTCCTCGTCGGTGTGTGGCCGGGGTAAAGTCTTCGTTCCTCGGACTTCGGTCCAGGCGGTTGACACCTGAACTGGTCTCGGCCGCTCTGGGCTTGAGCATCATGACCGGGTATGCTGGGAGGAGACCGATTCGGCCCGCGAAGCCGTAAAGTCCCCCTGCCAGGCGAGGTGGCCGATGGATTATCAAACCGTCCTCAACGAAGTCGAGTCTTGGCCTGTCGACGATCGCGTCCGTCTCGTACAGGACGTCTGGGACCGGCTCGCCGACCAGGATTATGAGCCCGAACTGACCGCGGAGATAAAGGCCGAGCTCGATCGGCGGATTGAGGAATTGGATCGCAATCCCGCCGCGGGCATCCCCTGGGAGGCGGTCAAGGCCCGGGCTCTGGAGCGCATCCGGCGATGAACCTGCCGGTCATCCTCAGCCCGGCGGCCGACCGAGAATTCGTCGAGGCGGCGGCCTGGTACGAGGAGAAGACGGGGCGCGGCGAGGAGTTCATCGAGCGCGTTCAAGATGTGCTGGACCGGATCGGCCGGATGCCGGAGCTTCATGCGATGGTCTATCGAGACATCCGACGTGCGCGGGTGCAGCGCTTCCCGTATGGCGTGCTCTACCGGGTGTTGGCGGACCGGATCGAAGTGATCGCCGTGTTCCACAGCAAGCGAGACCCGAGGATCTGGCAATCTCGGGCCTAACGATCATGGATCGGAGTCCGCAAGCCTGACCTCCAATCCATGTTCAAGGAGCCCGGCCGACCCGACGCGGGCCGCTGGATAGGGTAAGGCTTTGCGGTGATCACCGGCGATCACCGCCGACGGTGGCCCTCAGCGAGCGCCGGCGCTCCCGGCGCCGGCGCGCATGCCGTTGGGCAGGGGTCCCCGCGACGATCGCCTCACCCACCTTGCGACCGACCCGCGGGAGGCGCCGAGGGGCCGCTTTCTGGCCCCGGTGCGCACCCCGATCGGGCGAGAGAAGGTGCCAGTTCGTTTGGGGCTGTTTGACTCCACGAATGCGTCCGGATGCTCTGAGGCCCGAATCCGCTTCCTGGGCTGTCCCTGGCATTCCCCCTGGTCGCCCGGTAGGATCCCCCGCGTGCCCCGGCTCCGGGTCGCTCGCCGCCCGCGGGTGAATCCGGTGATGGCGGCGGGGGCCTTGTCGGCGCGGGGGGAGGCATCCGGTGGAGACGTGGCTGAAGCGAGGGGCTGGTTCGGATGGGGCCGCGGCCGGGGCCGGGGTCGCCGAGGCGGCGCCGGAGGTCCGCGAGACGGTCGGCCGGATCCTCGACGACGTCGCGCGCCGCGGCGATGGGGCGGTCCGCGAGCTATCGGCGAGGTTCGATGGGTGGGACCGGGAGGATTACCGGCTCACGACTGGCGAGATCGAGGGGTGCCTGGCCCAGCTTTCATCCCGGGACCTCGAGGATATCACCTTCGCCCAGGAGCAGGTGCGCAACTTCGCCCGCCATCAGCGCGGGGCGCTGCGGGACCTCGAGGTCGAGACCTTGCCCGGAGTCGTTCTCGGGCACAGGAACATCCCGGTCGGCTCGGCCGGGTGCTACGTGCCGGGCGGTCGGTATCCGCTGCTGGCCTCGGCCCACATGTCGATCGTCACCGCCAGGGTGGCGGGGGTCCCGCGGGTCGTCACGTGTGCGCCCCCTTATCAGGGCAAGCCGGCGGCCGCGATCGTGGCGGCGCAGCACCTCGCCGGCGCTGATGAGATCTACTGCCTCGGCGGCGTGCAGGCGGTCGCCGCGATGGCTCTGGGCACGGCGGCGATCGCTCCGGTCGACATGCTCGTCGGTCCCGGCAATGCCTACGTGGCCGAGGCCAAGCGCCAGCTCTTCGGCCGCGTCGGCATCGACCTGCTCGCCGGCCCGACCGAGACCCTGGTGATCGCCGACGAGACGGTCGACGGCGAGCTGTGCGCGACCGACCTCCTCGGCCAGGCGGAGCACGGGCCGGATTCCCCCGCCGTCCTGTTGACGACCTCCGAGCGGCTGGCGCACGCCACGATGGCCGAGGTGGAGCGGCTGCTGGGCGTGCTCCCCACGGCCGCCGTCGCCCGGCAGGCGTGGGATCGCCACGGGGCTGTCTGTGTGGTGGGTGACGACGAGGAGATGGTCCGGGTCGCCGACCGGATCGCCTCGGAGCACGTGCAGGTCATGACCCGCGACCCGGATTATTTCCTGCGGAACCTCCGCAATTACGGGTCGCTGTTCCTCGGCCCGCGGACCAATGTCGCCTACGGCGACAAGGTGATCGGCACCAATCACACGCTGCCGACGCGAGGCGCCGCCCGCTACACGGGCGGGCTGTGGGTCGGCAAGTTCCTCAAGACCTGCACGTACCAGCGAATTACCACGGATGAGGCGTCGGCGCTCGTCGGCGGGTATTGCTCGCGGCTCTGTGCGCTGGAAGGGTTTGTTGGCCACGCCGAGCAGGCGAATCTCCGCGTGCGCCGCTACGGGCGCCGCGACGTGCCGTACGGCGGCGTCGTCGCGGCGGACGGGGCCAGTTGATCAAGGAAAAGGATACCGACCACACGCTCGACGAGAGGAGCCGACGCATGGCAGAGCAAGCCCATCGGACGGAGACCTTGACCTTCAAGCCCGACGGCCGGGTTCCCAACAGCCGCTTTCCCGTGTTGATTCACCGCAAGGCCGTGGCGGCCGGGCCGGGTGTGGATCTCACCGACTCGATCGAGGCGACCTTCCGCCGGAATGACTGGCTGAACAACTGGCGCGAGCTGGGCGTTTATGACTATCCCCATTTTCACTCGACGACTCATGAGGCGCTCGGAATGGCGCGCGGGTGGATCACGCTGCGCCTGGGCGGCGAGGGCGGGGCGGTCGTGAAGCTGGAGGCCGGCGATATCCTGGTGCTGCCGGCCGGGACGTCGCACACGAGGCTCGATCACTCGCCCGACTCGTGGATGGTCGGAGGCTATCCCGAGGGCCGCGACTGGGACCTGATCCGCGACGAGCGGGTGACGGAGGAGGAGGCTCGGGCCGCTGTGAAGCTCATCGGCAGCCTGCCGATCCCGGCCCGTGATCCGGCGACGGGCGAGGTCATGGTGCTCTGGCGCGAGGCGCCGCGGACTTATGGTATCCCGTTCTGAACGAGGGGCAGGGAGTGTGCGTTCCGGGCGAACCGGCGATGTCAATCGCCGGGTGGGAGCTATGACCCGGCGACTGACATGGCCGGTTCGCGTGGTATGGACCGGCGACTGACCTAGCGGAGGGGGTGGGATTCGAACCCACGGGACGGCAGAGCCGCCCAGCGGTTTTCAAGACCGCCCCAATCGACCACTCTGGCACCCCTCCTTTTGTAGGGGCCAGGGGATAGGGATGAGGGTCGAGGAAATCCCTCAACGATTCTGGCTGAGGAACAGCATGGGCGTGCTCGCTCCTCGCTGTTGATCGCTAACCCCTAAACTCTAACCTCTAACCCCTATTCCCTAACCCCTATTCCCTACTGCTGGCCGACCTCCTCGATGATGTCCTCGGCGACGTAGATCGGGACGTCGACGGTGACCGCCAGCGCGATGGCGTCGCTGGGGCGCGAGTCGACCTCGATGATCTCGCCCTCGTGCCGGATGCGGAGCTTGGCGAAGTACGTGTGCTCTCGCAGCTCGTTGATGTAGATGTCCTGGAGGTCGCCGCCGAGCAGGTCGATGGCGTTGGCCAGGAGGTCGTGGGTCAGCGGGCGCTGGGTCGTGACGTTCTTCACGCGGCGCTCGATGCTCGTCGCCTCGTAGTAGCCGATGACGATCGGGAACATCCGCTCCCCATCGACCTCCTTGAGGAAGATGATATGCGAGTCGCTTGATTCATTGATGATGATCCGCGTGAGCTCCATCTGGACCGCCACGGCAATCGCACCTCAGTGTTTAGTCAGATGTCGGCAGCAGGCCGCAGGTCGAGGGCACGCCGATCCGGCCGGCCCCTGCCAGCCACCCGACCTGGTACGATGATACTGGCGCCGATCGGACGGAGTCCAGTCATCACGAGGCGGGCAGGGGGGCGGGATGGACGGGTCCGGGCGCGGTCAGGCGGGCTCGCCGACCAGGCCGAGGACGGTCTGGCGCTGGGCTTCGAGCTCGGCGAGCTTGGCGCGGGTCTGCTCGACGACCTCGGCCGGGGCTCGCTCGACGAACGAGGCGTTGCCGAGCTTCGTGCGATGCCCGGCGATCTGGCGGTCGAGGTCGGCGAGGGTCTTGCGGTGCCGGGCCTTCTCGGCCTCGCGGTCGATCAGGCCGGCGAGCGGGATCAATACCTCGGCGTCGGCCAGCACGGCGACGGCACATTCGGCCGGGCGCTGGAATTCGCCCGAGGGGCGGACGATCGCGATCGATTCGGCCGGCCCTAGGCTGCACAGGTAACGCTCGCCAAGGCGAAGCATCCCCTCGGCACGGTCGGTCGCGGCCAGGATGATCGGCTCGACCTTCGCCTCCTTGGGGACGTTGCGCTCGGCGCGGAGGTTCCGGATCGCCTTGATCGCCTCGCACCACTGGTCGACCGTGCGGCGGGCTTCTTCGTCGGTCCAGCCGATCGGGCGGGGCCAGCCGGCGATGCAGACGCTCGGCTCGGCCGTTTTTGGCTCGGGCAGTCCGCGCGACGGGGCCAGGCTGGCGAGGCCCTGCCAGACCTGCTCGGTGACGAACGGCATGATCGGGTGTAGCAGCCGGCAGAGGCCGTCGAGCAGCGCCGCCAGCACGCGCTGGGCGGCCGGTCGCGCCGACGGGTCGCGCAGCCGGCCCTTGGCGAACTCGACGTACCAGTCGCAGAAATTGCCCCAGGTGAAGTCGCGCAGCCGGCGGGCCGCCTCGGCGAAGGCAAACGACTCGAGGTCGGCGGTCACCTCGGCGATCGTGCGATCGAGCCCGTCGATGATCCAGCGGTCCTCGATCGGTAGCGAGGCGATGTCGACGGCAGCCGGCTCGTAGCCCTCGAGGTTCATCATCGCGAACCGGGCGGCGTTCCAGAACTTGTTGGCGAAGTTGCGGCCCTGCTCGAACCGGTCGGATGTGTTGATCGTCCGGCCGTCGTCGAGCTTCAGCTTCTCGACGGGAATTCGCGTGTCCTGGGTCTCGGTGGCGCCGGCGGCGAGGGTGAAGCGCAGGGCGTCGGCGCCGTAGATCTCGATGATGTCGGCCGGGTCCAGGCCGTTGCCCGCCGTTTTCGACATCCGCCTGCCGCGCCCGTCCTGGATCACCGGGTGGATGTACACGTCGCGGAACGGGATGTCCTTGCAGTTGAACAGCCCGAAGATCACCATGCGCGCCACCCAGAGGGTGATGATGTCGCGGGCCGTCGAGAGGACGCTGGTCGGGTAGTACTTGGCCAGCTCGGGGGTCGATTCGGGCCAGCCGAGCGTCGAATGCGGCCAGAGCGCCGAGCTGAACCAGGTGTCGAGCACGTCGGGGTCCTGCACGAGCTTATGCCCGGGGCCGAGCTCGTCGCCGGCCAGGTCGGTCTCGGAGCAGACCAGCCAGCCGCCCGACTCGCCGGGCCGCCACGTCACGTCGTCGCGGCCGGCGAAGGCCCGCGCCAGGTCGGCCTCGGTCGCGGTGGCGCAGTGCCAGATCGGGATGCGGTGGCCCCACCAGAGCTGCCGGCTGATGCACCAGTCGCGCTTCTCGCCCAGCCAGTCGAGGTAGCTCCTGGCGTAGCGCTCGGGGTGGATCTTCAGCCGGCCCGAGGTCACCGCGTCCATCGCCTGCTGGGCGAACCCCGGCGAGCCGTCGGCCTCGTCGGCCATCCGCACGAACCACTGGTCCGAGAGATACGGCTCGATCGGGGACTTGCTCCGGTCCGAGTGGTTGAGCCGCACCAGGTACGAGTCGGTCCGCTCGAGCAACCCCTGGGCCTCGAGATCCTTCACCACCCGCTTGCGCACCACGATCCGGTCATGGCCGGCGTAGGCCCCGGCGGCCTCGTTGTAGGTGCCGTCGGGGTTGAGCAGGTTGATCATCGGCAGCTTGTTGCGCAGGCCGGCCTGGTAGTCGTTCGGGTCGTGCGCGGGCGTCACCTTCACGACGCCGGTGCCGAACGACGGGTCGACCAGGACGGGGTCGGCGATGACCGGAATCAGGCGGTCGGCGAGCGGCAGCCGGACCTGCTTGCCGATCAGGTGCTGGTAGCGGGGGTCGTCCGGGTGCACGGCGACCGCGGTGTCGCCGAGCATCGTCTCGGGCCGGGTGGTGGCGATGTGCAGGATCTCGCCAGTGGGCGAGTCGGCCACCGGGTACTTGATGGTCCAGAGGTGGCCGGGGACCTCTTCATAATAGATCTCGTCGTCGGCCACGGCGGTGCGGAGCTGGGTGTCCCAGTTGATCAGCCGCTTGCCACGGAAGATCTTGCCGGCCTTGAACAGGTTGAAGAACGTCCGGCGCACGGCGCGCGAGCACACGTCATCCAGCGTGAACCGGGTGCGCGACCAGTCGCACGAGCAGCCCATCAGGCGGAGCTGGCCCAGGATGCGGGCCTCGTACTCGTCCTTCCAGGCCCAGATGCGCTCGACCAGCGCCTCGCGGCCGAGGTCGTGGCGCGTCTTCTTCTCTTCCTCGAGCAGCCGGCGCTCGACGACGGCCTGGGTCGCGATGCCGGCGTGGTCGGTGCCGGGCATCCAGAGCGCGTCGTGCCCCTGCATCCGCCGCCAGCGGATGAGGATGTCCTGGAGCGTGTTATTCAGCGCGTGGCCGAGGTGCAGGGCGCCGGTGACGTTCGGCGGCGGGATCACGATGCTGTACGGCGGCCGGTCGGAGGAGGGGTCGGCGCGGAAATATCCCTGATTCACCCAGAGCTCGTAGAAGCGTTTCTGGGCATCCTGAGGATCGTACTGCTTCGGAAGTTCGGTGGTCGTCATGTCTCGTCGTGCCCTGTCGGGATGGGCTCGCCATGGTCGGATTGAGCCTCATCAATGCTTATTGCTGACCCCGGCTGGCCGTCGCCGGTTCGCGATCTTACCACACTGGCGGCTCGTTCGTGCTCGATTCGAGCGCCTGCACCAGGTAGCTCATCTGGCCGATGTGGTTGTTCAGGTGCGCCGCGCAGACGAGGAACAGGCCGAGCCGCGTCCGGATCGGCTCCTGCGCCTCGACGGTCGTGGCGAACCCGGCCTCGTCCTGTGATTCGATCGTGCGGATGACCATGTCGACCGTCTCGTGGAACCGGGCGAGTAGTTCGCGGCGCGGGTAGGTCACGGGGTCGACGAACTCGTATTCGCGGTCGCGGACATAGCCGGTGCCGGCGACGAGGGCGCCGACATAGTGGTTGAGGTTGCCGGTCAGGTGGAGGACCAGGTGGCCCATGCTGTTGCCGAAGGGGAACGGCTTGACCCAGAGCTGGTCCTCGGTGATGGCCGTCGCGGCCTTTTCGACTCGGGCGGCGAGGTGGCGGAAGTAGCGGGCGAACTCCTCGCGCGCGACGCGGGGGAGGTCGGGAGCTTCGGGTTGGGCGGTCATCGCGGGGTCCCCGCAGGCACGAGAGTTTGTCCCGGTAGGTCGATTTGACGGTTCGAGGGTGGGTGAAATCCACCGACGTCAAGGCGTGGCAATCGGTGGGTTTCACCCACCCTGCAAGACTGTGCCCGCTTCGCGTCAGGGCTTCCTCGCGGCGGCGCGGCGGTCCTTGGAGAGTTTGTATTCGAAGGCGTCCGCCAGCGCCAGCCAGCTCGCCTCGATGACGTTCTCGGAGACGCCGACGGTCCCCCAGACGTCCTCGTTGTCCTGGCTCTCGATGACGACGCGGACGCGGGCGGCGGTGCCGGCGCGAGCGTTGATGACGCGGACCTTGTAGTCGACCAGGTGCATGTCCTTGAGGCGCGGATAATGGCCGTCGAGGGCCTTGCGGAGGGCGCCGTCGATCGCGTTGACCGGGCCGTCCCCCTCGCTGACGGTGTGCTCGGTCGCGTCGCCGACCCTCAGCTTGATGGTCGCCTCGGTCGAGGTGTCCTTGCCGCCGGGCCGTCCCGAGACGCTCACGTGGAAGTTCAGCACGTCGAAGCTTGGGCGATGGCGCCCGGCGAGCCGCTCGACGAGCAGGACGAACGACGCCTCAGCGGCCTCGAACTGGTAGCCCTCGTTCTCCAGGTCCTGCACGCGGTCGAGGACCTTCGCCAGCAGCTCGCCGTCCTGCTCGAGGCCGTACTCGCTGAGCTTCTCGGCGATGTTTGACTTGCCGGAGAGCTCCGAGACGAGGACCCTGCGCTCGTTACCGACCGTCGCTGGGTCGATGTGCTCGTAGCTCGCGGCGTTCTTCCGGACGCCGTGGACGTGCATGCCGCCCTTGTGCGCGAAGGCGCTCGAGCCGACGAACGCCTGGCCGGGGCGGAAATTCATGTTGGCGGTCTCGTAGACGTACCGCGAGAGCTCGGTCAGTTGGGCCAGCCGGCCGGGCTGGAGCAACTCGTAATCGGGGTACTTGAGCGCCAGGTTCGCCGCGGCGCTGCACAGGTCCATGTTGCCGCAGCGTTCGCCCAGGCCGTTGATGGTCCCCTGGACCTGGCGGGCGCCGTGGCGGACGGCGGCCAGGGCATTGGCCACGGCGAGCTCGCCGTCGTTGTGGGTGTGGATCCCCAGCGGGACGTCGACCGCGGCGCGGACCTGGTCGACGGCGGCGGCGATGTCCTCGGGCAGTGTGCCGCCGTTGGTGTCGCAGAGGACGATCCAGCGCGCGCCGGCCTCGGCGGCGGCGCGGAGGGTCCGCAGCGCGTAGTCGGGGTTGCGGCGGAAGCCGTCGAAGAAGTGCTCGGCATCGTAGATGACCTCGGGCACGTTGGCCGCGAGGTAGGCGACGGAGTCGCGGATCATGCAGAGGTTCTCGTCGAGCGAGACGCCGAGGACATCGTGGACGTGGAGGTCCCAGCTCTTGCCGACGACGGTGACGGCCTGGGTTTTCGCGTCGACGAGCGCCCGCATGCCGGTGTCGTCCTCGGCGGCGATGTCGCGGCGTCGGGTCATGCCGAAGGCGGTGACCTTCGCGCGGCGGAGGTCCAGGTCGCGCACCTCACGGAAATAGGCGGCGTCCTTGGGGTTAGAGAGCGGATAGCCGCCCTCGATGTAGTCGAAGCCCATCGCGTCGAGGCGGGCCGTGATGAGGAGCTTGTCCTGGAGCGAGAAATTCACCCCCTCGCCCTGGCTTCCGTCTCGCAACGTGGTATCGTAAAGGAAGATGCGTGTCATGAGCGGCCGTGGTCCTCGCGCAAAACGGATGGCCCGGCCGGAGGGCCGGGCCCGAGCGTTCATCCTAGCAGATCCGCCCGATGCCCCGACAGACGACATCGGCGAGCCGGAGGTTCGTCGGTCGCCCAATGCCGATGGCGGGAGGTCTGATCGTGCCGAGGGAAAGCCTGGAGGATCTGGTCGCCGCCGCGCGTCGCGAGGCCGAGGCGGCCGAGTTCCCCGTGGACGAGCCGGTCTATCGCAAGAATGGCCGCGATCCGATGGAGCCCGTCCTCTGCGCCGGATCCGTCGAGGCGCCCCTGGGGATCATGGGGCGCGACCTGGGTAAGGATGAGGTCGCCGCCGGGCAGCCGCTCATCGGCGCCGCCGGGCGGCTGGTCCGCCTGGGCATCCTGAAGGCCTGGGGCGATGAGGAAGACGTTGCCGATTCCGGGGCCGGTTCCGACGCGGGGCCGCCGCTCCAGGCGGCGCTCAAATATGTCCTGCTCACCAACACCGTCCCCTACAAGCCGCCGGGCAACAAGGCGTATCCCGAGTCGGTCCGCCGCCGCTTCCGACCATTTGTTGAGCGCCTGCTCGCCGATCACTGGACCGGCCGGCACCTGATCACCCTGGGCGCCGAGGCCTTCGGGTGGTTTGAGCCCTACATCGATGCCGATCTTCTGGCGGAGCGAGGGAAGGGAGATGTCCGCTTCGAGTCGTCGTTCCCTGGCCTCCTCCCGACTCACGGCGCCGCGGGCGGCTCCCGCGCCATCACCGTCTTTCCCCTGCCGCATCCCTCGCCGCTGAACCGCCGCTGGTACGACCGATTCCCCTCGATGCTGGCCGATCGGCTCGCCGAAATCCGGGGCTTGCAGAAAGTTACGTCCGCGGGATAGAATGCTTGGATGCTTGTCTTCGGGAATTGTCGGAAACTGGCCTGCCTGTCCATCTCGATTGGAATGGTCGGAGAGGTGGGTAAAGGAGCCGCGCCAGCCGGACCCAGAGGTCAGAATTCCGAGTTGCTTCGGGTTGCGTATTGTGATGGAGCACGTTACGTTACGAGCATGATTATTCCCGTTTTTCTCATTATCGGAGGAGAAGGCCGTGAGGAAGACCCAGATGGTGACCGACCGTGAGCTCGAGATCATGAAGGTCTTGTGGGCGCGCGGCCGGGCGAGTGTTCGGGAAGTGCAAGAGGATCTGAATCGGACGGCGGGCCCGGTGGCGTACAGCACCGTGCAGACCCTGCTGAACATCATGGAAGACAAGAAGGGTCTGGTTCGCCACGTCGTCGAGGGCCGGACGTTCGTCTACATCCCGAAGAAGACCTCGGAGCGGACGATCGGCGAGCTAACCCGGCGGTTCGTGGACCGCGTCTTCGACGGGGCGCTGGATCGGGTGATGGTGGCATTGCTCGGTTCCAAGTCGCCCACCCCGGAGGAGCTGGATCGGCTGCGGGCGATGATCGACGAGGCCCAGCGGCAGTCCAGCAGCAGTGCGGAGGCTGACGAGCCGGCCGCGGCGGAGTCGGCGACGACATCCGAAGAGTCTTGACGAGGGGAGCCCGAACCCGGCATCCTGGAGAGAGCGGGACGTCGGGCCATCGGCGTGAACCTGGATCCGACGGGACGCGTGGCCTGGCCGCGCGTCCCTTCGTTTTTGCCGGCTGCGGTTCGTCCGATTGGCCTTGAGGTTCCGGACCCTCCCCTCGTCGGGTGTCGCCGACACCCGGGGACCTCCCGCAACACACCTCCGTTCCCGACGCGACATTCGCCATGCTGGCCTGGATGGACCGCATCTGGATCGTCCTGTTCGATGCGAGCCTCTCGACGGCCGTGTTCACGACCTTCATCGTGCTGGTGATGCTGGCGTGCCGGCAGCCGGCACGTCGCATCCTCGTGGCCCGGGTGGCCTTGCTCTCGTCGCTGGCGATCTTGCCGCTGGTGGGCCTGGGACGGCTGCCGCGGCTCGACGTGCTCGACACGCTGGTCGAGTCGCGTTTCTTCCCCAGGTCGCCTTTCCTGTCCTCCGAGCCGCGGGGGGACGAGTCGCCCCCTTCGCAGTCTCCGGACGAGTCTCCCGCCTGGCAGGCGATCCGGCTGGTTCCGAGCTGGGTCGTGGATCACGAGTCGGCCGTGGCGCGGTGGCTGCCGCGGGGGCTCACGTTCGTGGACCTGGCGTGCGTCGGGCTTTCCTTCGCCTGGCTGATCCTGGGCGTGGCGGGGGTCCAGTGGCTGATCGGGCGATCGCGGCCCGCGTCGCCCTCGACGCTGGCCCTGTTCGAGCAACTCGTGGCCGGCCGCTCGGGCGGGGCGCGGGGCGTGCGGCTGCGGGTCAGCGCCCGGCTGCGCCACCCGGTCGTTGCCGGGCTCCTGCGGCCGACGATCCTGATCCCCGAGGCCCTGGATCGCGAGGAAGCCGATCACGAGCCGCTGCGCCTCAGCCTGCTGCACGAGATCGCGCACGCGGAGCAGTCCGACCACTGGTTCAGCACGATCGCCGGGGCCGCGCAGGCGATCTGGTTCTTCCTGCCCCAGGTGTGGTGGATCCGCTCGCGACTCATGATCGACCAGGAGTTCCTGGCGGATCGCTCGGCCGCGGATCGTTACGGCACCTCGTCCGAATATGCCTCATCCCTGCTCTCGCTGGCCGTCCCGCCCCGTGCGTCCCAGGGCGGGGACGCCGTGGCGGCTGGGCCGGCGGACGCGGTGCCCGCGCCGGGATCGGGGACGATCGGCGTCCAGTCGCCGCTGTTCCAGCGGATGCTGATGCTGCTCCACTGCCCCTATCCGGTCGAGGTGCGGACGCCCCGGCTCTGGTCGTGGACCTCCCGCGTGGGCGTGGTGGTGGCCTCGATCCTGGCCGCATGCCTGGTGATTCGCTGGCCCCAGGCCTCGTTCGCGCTGCCGCCCAGCCGGCCGGCAGCGACCGGTCATCGCTCCCGCTTCCAGGTCAATCAGTTCGTCGCGCAGCCGATCCACGAGTCCAGGCGCACGCAGCGGTCGCTGGTCTACGTCCTGCCGCTGACACTGCCCGCCACGTTCGACCTCGAGGTCGACGTCCAGGCCCGCCTGTCCGACCTGGCCAGCGTCCGGATCGCCGGGATCCCGCTCGACTCCCCCCGTCGCCCGCTGGTCGACAGCGTTCCGGCCGTCTCCGCCGCCGAGGCTTCGTGGTGGCATGTTCGAATGCACCGCGACCACCGGCGCATTACCCTCGCCGTGGAGGGTCGCGACGTCCCGGTCTCCATCGGGACCGACGCCCTCGCCAACTGGCTCACGATCGAGCCGCCCGCCGATCGATCCGTCGAATTCCGCAGGCTGGTCGTCACCTGGTGACCGGTCGGTCCGTTGTCAACGGCCTTCCCTTGCCGCATCAACTGCCAGATCGACAGCCGCAACCACTTCTGACACCCCATTGGCGGCGAACTGCCATCCTGGCAGGCTGGTCGATGGCAATCCGGCCTGATTTGCCATGCCGCAACAAATCTTGGGTGCCGTAAGTGCCGATAAGCAGAGTGCTTATGTCGCCGGATTCTGCGATTTTGGCGATCGGCAGGCGCGTCGGCACGAAGTGTGCTTTAGAGATCGGGGACCTCACCGAGAGCCGGCGGCGTGCCGTGTCGAGGTGCGTGCGGCGAGCCCGGCAATTCCCGACTATCGAGCGAGCGATCGAGCAGAGCGTTCCCGATCGGCATGGGACCGATCGGCTGATGGTCCGCGCAGCGAGGAAGATCCATGACTGGCCTGCCGTGGCAGCGAAGGTGGGATCCCTTTCGAGAGTTGCAGCGTGAGGTCGGACGAATCCTCGAATCATTCGACCCGTTCCAGTCCGTGCGCCGGGTGCAGGTCTACCCGCCGATGAACCTGTACGACGCCGGGGATCGCTATGTGCTGACGGCCCAGTTGCCGGGCATCACGCCCGGCGAGATCGAGCTGACGATCACCGGCGAGACCTTGACGATGCGGGGCGAGCGCAAGCGGCCGGAGGGGGTCAAGGACGACCAGTATCGCCGTCAGGAGAGGCCGATGGGCCGATGGTCGCGGACCGTCACTCTGCCGAACCGGGTGGACGGGGGCGGGGTCACGGCGTCGTTCGCCCACGGCATCCTGACCGTCAGCCTGCCCAAGGCCGAGGGCGCACGACCGCGCCACATCGCCGTGACCGCCGGCCTGGGCGTCGATGAGAACCAGCCGAGTGTCCAGTAGAGGGCGCACGAACTCCCGCAACGAGACGGCCAGGGGAGGGGCAACGAACGTGGAGAATCCGACGATCCATGTGATGGTGGGCACGAAAAGGCCCGACGCGACCCCGCAGGGCGGGCCCGCCGAGGCCGCCGAGCCGTCCGCACAGCCGTTCACTCCGCCGATCGATATTCACGAGGGCCCCGATGGCCTGGTCCTGGAGGCCGACCTGCCGGGCGCCGTCGAGCGGAACCTCCGCATCGAGCTGGAGGACAACGTCCTGAGCCTCTATGCCCAGATCGACCCGGCCGTACCCGAAGGGGCTCGTCTCTTGCACGAGGAATACCGGCTCGGTGATTATCAGCGGTCGTTCATCATCGGCGACGAGGTCGACCGCGACCGGATCACCGCCGAGCTGACCAATGGCGTCCTCCGGCTGGTCCTTCCCAAGGCCGACCGGAAGCGGACCCGACGGATCGAGATCAAGTCTTGAGAGCTTGAGTGGTCAGTAGTCAGTGGTCAGTGAGGCGGCCTGACGCGAGGCCGTTCCCGCAAGTCTTGCGTGCGAAAACGAATGGGGCCGCCAGTGTGCCGTCGAGCTCGCGGAAGTCTTCGTGGCTCGTCCTGACTGACCACTGGCCACTGACCACTGAACACTGAACACTGAAAACTCAAAGCCAATCGCTCCCTGGAGCCACCTGTCATGCCCCGGTCCAGCCCCTGGTCTCGCGATGCGGCGATGCCGTTCCACCTGTTGCAGAACGAGCTTCAGCGCCTGCTGGAGCACTATCTCGGTCCCGTCGAGTACCGGCGGCCCCAGGAGCGTCCCACGGATCTGGAGCCGTCGTCGTGGTCGCCCCCGGTGGACGTCTACGAGACGCCGGACGAGTTACTGGTGATCGTCGAGGTGCCGGGAGTGGACCCGTCGTCGCTGGACCTGGCAGTGACGGGAAATGTGCTGAGTCTCAAGGGGATCAAACAGGCGGGCGACCTGCCCGAGCCGATGCTGCGGGTCCGCGAGCGGGTCTTCGGCGGCTTCCACCGGCAGGTCACGCTCCCCAACGAGGTCGATTTCGACCGGGCCGAGGCCGCCGTGGATCAGGGCGTGCTGCGGGTCCGGCTGCCCAAGCGGACCGCCGCCCCGACCCGGACGATCCCCGTCCGACCGGCCTGATGGCGAGGGCCTGCGACCCCGCCCGATCCGAGAAGGGCAGGAAGTGCACCTGCCCCTCGGATTTGTGGTAAAGTGGTGTACCAGGAATCCTTGACACACCCGGCGGAGCTTCGCGAGATGGGGATCAACAAGCTGGTGACCTACCTGTCGATCGGGATGGCGGGCATCGTGTGCCTGGTCTTCCTGCTCGATCTGGTCTTTAACATCTTCGGCGTCCGGCTGATTGCCATGGACATCCTGTTCATACTGGCGTCGGCGTTCCTGCTATGGCAGGGTGTGGAGACGATCCTGGAGCTGCGATGACGCGGTTTCGGAGCGCCCGGGGACCATTCGAGTCGGGTCGTGGATCGATCACTCGCCGCGTTCGGCTGTGGCCTGCTCGACGAGGGAGCGGACGAGTCCGTCCCATGTGAATTCGCGGGCCTCGACGGCGACTTCCCACCCGAGGGCGCGGGCGGTCTCGGACGTCACCGGGCTCAGGCTGGCGAGCCGGACGCGGGTCCCGACCGCTTGCCGGGCCCGCTCCGAGAGGAGCGCGTGCAGGCGCCGGGCGATCGCCGAGCTCGTCAGGGTGATCCAGTCGACCGACCCGGACGCGATCCGGTCGTCGAGGCCGTCCGGCAGGGCCTCGGCGTAGGCGTTCTGGTAGACCGGGACCTGGGTGACATCGGCCAGGTGCTCGAGCTCGTCGCGGAGGACCGTTCGTCCGCGGTCGGCGCGCGCCAGGAGGATTCGGGCGCCGGCCGCGCGGCCGGCGAGCGCGGCGGCCAGCGCCTCCGAGCGGAAGGAGTCGGGGACGAGATCGGCGCGCAGGTGGAGGGCGGCGAGCGCGTCGGCGGTCGTCGGGCCGATCGCCGCGAGCCGGACTCGGCCGAGGGCGCGGAGGTCGCGCCCGAGGCGATCGAGCCGGTCGACGAAGAAGCGGACGCCGCTGGGCGAGGTGAACACCAGCCAGTCGAACGACTCGAGCCGGCCGATGGTGTCGTCGAGCGGCCCCGGGTCGGGGATCGGACGGACCACCACGGTCGGCGCGGCGATGACCTCGGCGCCCATCGCTTCGAGGGATGCGGCCGAGCGGGCCAGCTCGGCCTCGGGGCGGGTCACGACGATCCGACGGCCGAACAGGGGCAATCGCTCGAACCACGCCAGGCGGTCGCGCAGGGCGACGACCTCGCCGACGATCAGGAGGGCCGGCGGCCGCAGGCCGGACTCGACGGCCAGACGGGGCAAGTTCGCGAGGGTGCCGACCGTCGTCCGCTGCGCGGGCAGGGTGCCCGACTCGACGATCGCGGCGGGTGTGCCGGCGGGTTTCCCCTCGGTGATGAGCGTTTCGCAGATCGCCGCGAGGTGGGTGACGCCCATGTAGACGATCAGCGTGCCGGGGAATCGCGCCAGCGCGGGCCAGTCGAGCCGGCTGCTTTCCGAACGGGGGTCGCCGTGCCCGGTGACGAACGCGACGGCCGAGGCGGTCTCTCGGTGGGTGGGGGGGATGCCGCAATAGGCGGCGACGCCCACGGCCGCGGTCACGCCCGGCACGATCTCGAACGGGATGCCCGCGGCGCGGAGGGCCGATGCCTCCTCGCCGCCCCGGCCGAAGACCAGCGGGTCCCCTCCCTTGAGCCGGACCACGGCGCGGCCCGACCGGGCGTGCTCGATCAGGACCTCGTGAATCCGGTCCTGGCTCAGCGTGCAATGCCCGACGGATTTCCCCGCGCAGATGCGGATCGCCCCGGTCCGGGCCAGGTCGAGCAGGCGGGGGCTGGCCAGATGGTCGTAGACGACGACGTCGGCGATCGCCAGCAGGTCGGCGCCCCGGCGCGTCAGCAGGCCGGGATCGCCCGGCCCGGCCCCGACGAGGTAGACCGTACCCTCCCGCGTCGTCGATCCCGAGCCGGGTTCCCCTACCACGCCACCCGATGCTCGATGAGCATCCTCCGTCTCGGCCCTGTCGCGGCGGCGGTTGCCCGGCCGCCGCGACTCCTCGCGATGCGATGCGATGCGATGCGATCAGCCGGCGAGTCCGGCTGCCGGCTTCTTCTTACCCCGATCGATCATGAGGATGCCCAGTTCGTAGAGCAGGATCATCGGGATCGCCAGCAGGAGCATGCTGAAGGGGTCCTGCCCGGGAGTCAGCACGCCGGCGGCGATGGTGATGATCAGGATGGCGAACTTGCGCTTCGCCCGGAAGTCCTCGATGGTGAAGATGTTCAGCCGCTCCAGGATCAGCATGATCAGCGGGGTCTGGAACGACAGGCCGAAGATCAGCGGGAGGAGCGTCGCGAAGCCCATCCAGTCGCTGAGCCGCAAGGTCGGCGCAACTCCCAGGTAGATATTGAACTGGAGCAGGAACTGGAGCGTGATCGGCAGCACGCCGAAGAAGCAGAGGAAGACGCCGGAGAGGAACAGCCCGAGCGAGAACGGCAGGAACTTCTTCACGTAGGCCCGCTCGTGGCTGTAGAGGCCCGCGGCGACGAACGCCCACGCCTGGTAGAACACCCAGGGGCTGGCCAGGACCAGGCCGCTGACCAGGGCGACCATGAAGAAGTTCGTCAGGGTCTCCAGCGGGTGGAGCGAGACGAGGCTGGACTCGATCTGGACGGTCGAGCCCTCGACCGACTTGATGAACTCGGACGATTCGAACTGGAACGGCAGTTCGATCGACTGCCCCTTGAGGGACGCGGGGTCGGGATGGGGCAGCCCGGGGAAGAGCGTGACCATCTGCTCGAGGAACCTGTCGGCGGGGACGTGGGCCTGGACGACGGGGGTCCTCGCCTTCTCCTCGCGGGCCACCTCGGCCTTCCTGGCGTACTCGCCCTTGTAGAAGTCGTTGAGCGCCTGCTTGGCCGGCGCTTCCATGCTCTTCATGACGTGCCAGGCGATATCCAGGGGCGGCAGGAAGACGATGATGACGCCGGCGACCAGCCCGAGCTGCGCCAGGATGAGCCGGACGCGCAGCTCCTCGATGTGCTCGCCGAAGCTCATCGTGACCATGGACTGCTCTTCGGCGAAGAGATCTTGGTCGGTAGGCATGAAACGGACCATCCGAAGGGGTCGGGATGGAGATCGCCGGAGGCGGCGGTTTGGGGAGGAGACGCGGGTTGCATCGGCCAGTCCCGAGGCCGGAACCCTTTCTGGCGGCACCGTGCGTCGGCCTCGCCGGGACGGCCGGGCGCACGGGGGCGTTTCCATGTCCTAGATCTTACTTGCCCTCGCGGCTGGAAGTCAACTTCGCCGCTGGCGGCGAGGCGCCGCGACGCCTGGCCGCGCCTGTTGCCCCGGGCCGCGGCGGCGATTCCGGGTGGACAGCCTTCAACCGGGGGCGTTACAACAATTCGCACCGGCTGCGGGCGGCGCGGCGTTTCGCCGTCCCGCGGGTCGTCGCAGGAGCCTGTCGATGCCGGACCAATCGCTCTACCCGCTCCGATTCGAGCCGATCCTTCGTCGCCTGATCTGGGGCGGCCGGCGGCTGGGCACAGTCCTGCACAAGCCGATCGGCGAGGGAGCGGACTACGCCGAGAGCTGGGAGCTGGCCGACTACCACGACCAGGTCAGCGTGGTGAGCAACGGCCCCCTGGCCGGGACCACCCTGCGGGAACTGCTGCATACGCGTCCGATGGAGCTGCTCGGGCCGGCGCTCGGGGCGCGAGACCAGTTCCCGCTGCTGGTGAAATTCATCGACGCGCGCGAGGACCTGTCGGTGCAGGTGCATCCCGACGACGAGAAAGGGCGCCGGCTGGCCGGGGACAACGGCAAGACGGAGGCCTGGCTGGTCCTCGCCGCCGAGCCGGGGAGCGTGATCTACGCGGGCCTGCGGCGCGGTGTCGGGCCGGAGGAGTTCCGCCGGGCGATCGAGACGGGGGCCGTCGAGCCGCTGTTGCATCGGTTCCCGGCCCGGCCGGGGGACGCGGTTTTGATCGAGGCCGGGACGGTCCACGCGATCGGCGCCGGCGTCATGCTGGCCGAGGTGCAGCAGATGTCGGACGCGACCTTCCGGGTCTTCGACTGGAACCGCGTCGGTACCGACGGCAAGCCGCGCGAGCTTCACATCGAGCAGGCGATGGAGTCGATCGATTTCGGGCGCGGGCCGGTCGATCCGATGAAAACGCGGGTTGAGGATCTTGGCGGAGCCGGGACGCGCGAGCGGCTTCCCTCGTCTGAGTACTTTATCCTGGAGCGCTGGCGGCTGCATGAGCCGATCCGGATCGAGCAGGATCGGTTCACGATCCTCGTTGGACTCGACGGCGACCTGAAGTTGGAAACGGCCGGCCCGCCGGTCCCCCTGCGAGCCGGACAGACGGTCCTGGTGCCGGCGGCCGTCGAGGAGTGCCGGCTGGTCCCGCGCGGCGAGGCTGTCGTGCTGACCTGCGTGGTGCCCTGAGCGATCCGGTCGGTTCGTCGGCCGTTGTGGTCGCAGGTCGGCCCGCCGATGTTGGGCGGGGGTTCGTTGTGCGGAGGTATCTGGGGTGGATGACGTGGAGAACAGCGTGGGGCGGCCGGCCCCGCCGGTCCGATGGGCCATTCACGGCCAGCGGATCCTGGCCGCCGCGCGGCTGGCCTTCGACGTGCGCAAGCTCGCGATCGCGGCCGCCGGGCTGCTGGTCCTTCAAGTCGGCTGGACGCTCCTCGACGGTGCCTTCGCGGCCTCGGCCGAGGTGACGCCCAACGTGCTCGAGGCGGGCGATCCGGCAGCCGGGCCGTCGGGGCGATTCTCGTGGTCGTGGGACACGGTGGGGCGGATGTCGCTCCGGCTGCTTGAGCCGTCACGTATCCTGCTCGCGCCGCTCGGGACCTTGCTCGATCCCCATGCGCCCGGGCTTTCCAAGCTCCATGGACTGCTGGCGGTCGTCTGGCTGCTCCTGGTCTGGGGACCGGCCGGCGGGGCAATTGCCCGGATGACGGTCGTCCAGGCGGGCCGATCGCGTCGCGTCGGCATCGGCGAGGCGGTCCGATTCGGCCGGGATTCCGCCGTGTCGCTCGTGCTCAGCCCGCTTTGCCCGCTGATCGGGCTGGCTTTCTGCACCCTCACCGGGCTGGTCTTCGGCCTGATCTACCGGGTGCCGGGCGGCTCGGCGGTGGCGGGGGCGTTGCTATTCATCCCGATGTCCGTCGCGGTCGTGATGACGCTCTTCGTCGCGGCGCTCGTGGCCGGCTGGCCGATGTTCCACGCTGCCGTGGCGTGCGGGGCCGAGGACGCCCTCGACGCGATGGTCCGGACCTACAGCTACCTGACCCAGCGCCTGGCTCTGTTCGGGATCGGCGTCGCGATCGCCTGGGCGACGGGGCTGGCTGGCCTGGCGCTGGCCGAGCTCCTTGTCGAAACGGTGATCCGGCTGACGGAGTGGAGCGTCGCGTTGACTGGACCGGGTCCGGAGATTGCCTCGCTCTTCGGCGGTTCCGGGCCGCGTCCGGCCGGGATCGCGCCGGCCGCGCATCGCTTCTGGCTGGGAGTCGCGCGGTTCGTCGGGCAGGCGTGGGTCTACAGCTTCTTCTGGACGGCAGCGTCGTTGATCTACCTGCGCCTGCGGCAGGAGGTCGACGGCACGCCCGCGACGTTCGTCGACCCGCCCGAGCCCCCACGCTGAGGCGCCCTGCGGGAAAGGCGGCGGGCCTCGAGTCTTCCGAGGTGCCAGGACGCATTCCATCAAGGCCACCGCCGCTCGTGGCCGAACCGCACAGAATCGCGCAAATCCGCCACGCATCCCTTGACTCACCGTGCGCGAGCCGGTAGCCATACCACCAAGATAGATCTGGTCGAATCGGTCCGACCCGTTTCCCTCGCGGCTGGGGGCTCGCGGCATCGTGGACCCCTCAGCCCGCTGCGAAGAAGGGGCAAGCAAATTATTTTTTGTGTGCTTGCATCCAATATTAGTTACGTCCCCTTTTCCGCGCCGCTTTTCCGCGCCCGGAGATAACTTGAAACTAGGTCTGACCTTGCGCCAAGAAGCTCGGAAAAGGAGGATCGCACAAACGAGAAACCTTTTATCGGAACCCAGCGGGTAACCAATCCCGTCCGGTAGAGCCGGGCCAGCAGCCGGAAGCGAGTCTTGCGTGGTGG
>DAIDHB010000205.1 GCA_027452145.1 Planctomycetales bacterium | reverse complement strand
CATTGCAGATGGGTGGATCACGGAGGGGCCGGGCCGGGCCGGCCAGGAGTCTGTACCGACAGGGCTCCGAGCCCCCGTCAGGGGGCGATCGGACGTAGCCGGGGGGCGTCAGCCCCCCGAGCTCGGACCGACGCGCCACTGACCGAAGTTGCGAGCCCGCGTCAGGGGGCGACCGGACGTAGCCGGGGGGCGTCAGCCCCCCGGGCTCGGGCCGCAGCGCCACTCACCGAATCGTCGCGACCGACCCTCCCGGCCGTGACCCCGCGTGGCGGGGTCACGGCCGGGAGGGTGACACAAATATCCCGGAAATGAGGTTTCGCATGGCGGCTCGGTCCGGGGGGCTGACGCCCCCCGGCTACGTCCTGACGCCCACTTCGTGGGCTTGCGAGGCGGGCTCTCCGCCTGGAGTTTATCCGCGCCGTCCGCTGGCTGATCGACCGCAACCACCTGGCCGGACCCGTCAACCTGGCGGCACCGGGGCCCCTGCCCTACGCCGAATTCCTGGGTGCACTGAGGCGGGCGTGGGCGATGCCGATCGGCCTGCCCGCCACGCGCTGGATGCTGGAGATTGGTGCCAGGTTGCTCGGCACCGAGAGTGACCTGGTGCTCAAGAGCCGCCGCGTCGTCCCCGGCCGGCTGCTCGAGTCGGGATTCGCCTTCACGTTCCCCGACTGGCCCGAGGCGGCGCGTGACCTTTGCCAACGCTGGCGCGCCGGCCGCCACAGCGTGGCCCCATCAGCCACCTGATCCACGACTGCCCGCCTCCGGCGCGGTCATGCTGACAAATCGGGCTTGTAAGGATCACCCAGGGACGACAGATATCGGCATGCCCTGGCGGATTGTCACGAATCCCGGATGTCATCCGTTCTCTTTCTGGGTCAAGGGCTTGCGCGACCCATCAGCCGAAATCGGTGCGAGTCACCGGCGAGATTCGACGCTTCGGTATTCCAGTTGCTTTGGGTGAGAACTGTTCGGAAAGCCCGATCCTGTCTGGCCCCTTTCCCCAAGGAGGCAAGCATGAGCTCCAAGCAGCGTCGGAAGATCTACGGTGTCCGTCGCGAGCGTCGTCGTCCGCGCGGCTGGACACGCTGGTTCCACGAGGGGATGCTCGACGCGGAAGCCGAGTCAACGCCGTCCGCCGGCGTGCGGCTGCGCACGACCCTCTGGGGTAAGAACGGCGGGTGATCGTCGACGACACCCCGCCCGTTGAGTTTCGGCCGGATCCACCGGGAGGCGCGCCACGCCGAGACGCGGCGCCGCATCTCGGTGGGCCTGGGCCGATGATCTGGCAGGCGGGCGAATGGACGAAAGTCGCCGGCCTCGCGATCACGGGCCTCGGACGTCGCCGTGCCGACGAACTGGTCTGGCGGCGCCTCGCTCAGGCCCGATCGCTCCAGGGGTCCGGAATATCAAGGTCGCGACAGATCTTACGCGCCAGCGGGTCCGGGATCTCCGTATGCCGGGGGACTGCGGACCGACTTCCGCTGATCGGGTTACCCCACCACGAGTGCCGCCGCCCCTCACGGACGAGACCGCATCCGTGCCGAGTCAGGTGACGGATTAGCTCTTGCCTCTTCACGGCGCAAGACTTACCTCCTCATATGCGCCGGCTGCGGCCGACCGAGCGTCCTGGCGATTCATCTCCAGGGCTTCCTGCAAGGCATCCCGCAGGTTTTCGATGAGCTCTTCGCGGGTTCGACCCTGCGAATTCACTCCCCGGATTTCCTCAACCCAGCCGATCCACCATTCCTCGTGCTGCTGAACCACAGCGGTATAGGCCGTCTCCATCGCGTACCTCCTCTGTAGCGATTATGTGCTCTTGCGGGTTGCGTCGAGTAGCCCAAAGCCGGTGCCGGCGACGAGAACCTCCCGGCGAGCCGGTGACTCACATCGCCGGGTTCCCCGACCTTTTCTTACGCCAGGATCTCGCGCGCCACGCGGCCGCTGACATCCGTGAGGCGGAAATCGCGGCCGCTGTAGCGATAGGTCAGCCGCTCGTGGTCCAGGCCCATCAGGTGCAGGATCGTCGCGTGCAGGTCGTGGACGTGCATCCGATCCTTCACTGCCTGCATGCCCAGCTCGTCCGTGGCGCCGTGGACGTATCCGCCCTTGACGCCGCCGCCGGCCAGCCACATCGAGAAGCCCAGGCTGTGGTGGTCGCGGCCCTTGGCGCCTTCGGAGTACGGAGTCCGGCCGAACTCGCCGCCCCAGAGGACCAGGGTGTCCTCCAGCAGGCCGCGGGCTTTCAGGTCGGTCAGGAGCGCGGCGATCGGACGGTCGCTCTTTTGCGCGTGGACGCGATGCTCGTGGATATCCGAGTGACTGTCCCACGGCTGGCCAGCACCGTAATAGACCTGCACAACGCGGACCCCCCGCTCGACCAGGCGGCGGGCGATCAGGCAGGCGCCGGCGAACTCGCCGGGTCCGTACAGGTCGCGGGTCGTCGTGGTTTCCCTCGCCAGGTCGAAGGCCTCGCGCGCCTCGAACTGCATGCGGAAGGCCATCTCCAGCGAGGCCACGCGGGCCTCGAGCGCCTCGTCGTGCCCGCGCGCGGCCAGGTGCTCGCGGTTGAGCGCCTGGATGAGGTCCACCTGCTCGCGCTGGGCGCTTCGGGGCAGGTGCCGGCTGGTGACATCCCGGATGATCCGGTCCGGGTCGATCACGTTGTTGCGGATGTGCGTGCCCTGGTAGATGCCGGGCAGGAAGCTGCTGCTCCAGAGCTGCGGACCGACCACCGGCTTGCCCGGGCAGAGCACGACGAAGCCGGGCAGGTTCTGGTTCTCGGTGCCCAGGCCGAAGGTCAGCCACGAGCCCAGGCTCGGCCGGATCGGCTGCATGTTCCCCGAGTTCATCATCAACAGCGACGGCTCGTGATTCGGGTTGTCGGTGTAGACCGACCGCAGCACACACAGGTCGTCGATGCACCCGGCGACGTGCGGGAACAGGTCGGTCATCTCGATGCCGCTCTGGCCCTGCGGCCGCGCCGAGAACGGCGAGGGCATCATCTTGCCGGTCTTGCGCCGGCCGGTCATCAGCGAGGCAGGAGGTGTCTGGCCGGCGTATTTTTCCAGCGCCGGCTTGGGGTCGAAGGTGTCGACGTGCGACGGCCCGCCGTTCATGAACAGGAAGATCACCCGCTTCGCCCGCGCGGGGAAATGCGGCGCCCGGGGTGCCAGCGGATTTGACGGCACGCCCGCCTCGGAAGCATGCGAGCCATCCATCCCCATCGCCGCGGACTGGCCGAGCAACCCGGCATCCGCCAGCACGCTGCCGAGTCCCAGCGCGCCGAATCCGCCGCCGATCCGGCAGAACATCGCCCGACGGCTCATCGGCAAGGCCGGAGCCATGCCCTCGGTTAACGCGGGCCGATCGTCGTTCTGTCGCATGGCCGGTGACTCCCCAATCCTCAATCGACAAACAGGAATTCGTTCGCGGCCAGGAGCGCATGGGTGTAGCGCTCCCAGCGGCTCAGGTCGGGCCGGGCGAGACCGGCCGCGGCCGCGGCCGCGGCGGAGGCGGAGGCAGGAGCGGACTTCCGCGATTCGGGCCGATCGGCGGCGCCGAGATACGCCCAGCCGATCTCCAGCTCGCTCGGGGTCACCTCGCGGCTGTAGAGCAGTCGGTACGCACGTCGGATCCGCGCCCCGTCGTCGGCCGCGGGCTCCTCGCGCCAGAGCCGGTCGGCGACGGAGCGCGCCGCGGTCGTCATCAGCTCGCTGTTGAGCACGAAAAGCTGCTGGAGCGGCACCGTCGTCTCCACCCGGCCGCCGCTGGTGATGTTCGGGTCGGGGAAGTCGAACAGGCGGAGCATCCAGGCCAGGTCGTGCCGGCTGACCGCCGCATAGGCCGTCCGCCGGCGGTTGCCCGGCTCGTCGATGCCGACCGACGGGCCGCCCATCGTCTCGTCCAGCCGGCCGGCGACGGCGAGCATGGCGTCGCGCCAGGATTCGACGTCCAGCCGCTTGCGGTTCATCCGCCAGAGGAGCACGTTCCCCGGGTCGCGGGAATACCCCCGCGCGTCGTCGCGGCTGGACTGGCGATAGGTCGAGGACAGCACGATCTCGCGGTGCAGCGCCTTGATCGACCAGCCGGACTCGACGAACCGGCGGGCCAGCCAGTCGAGCAGCTCGGGATGGCTGGGCCGCTCGCCCAGCGTGCCGAAATTGCTCGCCGTGACCACCAGCCCCCGGCCGAAGTGGTGCTGCCAGACGCGATTGACCATCACCCGGGCCGTCAGCGGGTTGTCCGGGCTGGCGATCGCGCGGGCCAGCTCGAGCCGGCCGCTCCCCTTGCGAAACGCCCCGCGGTCGCCGCCCAGCACGGTCAAAAACCGCCGCGGCACCTTCGCCCCCGGCGTGGAGGGATTCCCGCGCGCCAGGACGGGCATCTCTTTCGGCTGCGAGGCGTCGGCCAGCGCGTGGATCACCGGGTATTTCTCCGGCGCCGACTTCTTCAGCCGGTCCAGCTCGGCCCGCATCGCCTCGACCTTCGCCTTCGCGTCGCCGGAGAGCTTCTTCTCGAACGCCCTGAGCTGATTCTCGTTCGCCAGCTTCTGCTTTTGCCCCTGGCGCTTCGCCTCGTCGCGGAGGAACGTCGCGATCGCCTTTTCCTGGTCCTTGATGGCGGCCTGCGCTCGGTCATGGGCCGCGACCACTTCGGCCGGCACGGCGGGCACCTCGACGTAATTGGTGCTGGCGAAGATGCCCTCGAGGGCGTAGTAATCGGTGGTCGGGATCGGGTCGTACTTGTGGTCGTGGCAGCGGGCACAGGCGACGGTCAGGCCCAGGAACCCGCGTGAGAGGGTATCGATCCGGTCGGCGTACTGGTCGAGCTGGTTGGCGTCGCCGTAGTACACCGGCCCGCACGCGAAGAAGCCCAGGGCCGCCAGGCGGTCGAGCCGCTCCGATGCCGGCCCATCCACCAGGTCGCCGGCAATCTGCTCGATGACGAACTCGTCATACGGCAGGTCGCGGTTGAACGCGGCGATCAGCCAGTCGCGATAGCGGTAGCCATACGGGTAGAGCCTCGGCTGGAAGCTGTGCGCCTGGTCCTCGCCGTAGCGCGCGATGTCCATCCAGAACCGCGCCTGGCGTTCGCCGTAATGCGGCGAGGCCAGCAGGTGATCGACCAGCCGCTCGTAGGCCCGGGGCGCGTCGTCCCGCACGAAGGCATCGACCTCCTCGGGCGTCGGCGGCAGCCCGATCAGGTCGAAGGTAACCCGACGGATCAGGGTGCGCCGATCGGCGAGCGGCGAGGGCTCGAGTCCCGCGGCCTCGAGCCGGGCGAGAATGAATCGGTCGATCGGCGAGCTCGCCCAGTCCCCGCGCCGGGCGGCCGGCGGCACCGGATCGCCCACCGGCCGGAACGACCAGAACGCCCGCGCCTGCTCGTTCGCGGCGGACGCGGCGATCGAGGGAGCCGATGCGGCGGCCTTCGCTGTCGGTGTCGATCGATCGGCAACGCTCATCGGCCGCGGCGAGGGCCAGTGCGCGCCGCGCCGGACCCAGTCGGAGAGCGCGGCGATCTCGGCGTCCTTCAGCTTGCCGTTCGGCGGCATCTGGATTTCGCCGTCGTAGCGGACCGCCTCGACCAGCGCGCTTTTCTCGGGCTGGCCCGGCACGACCGCCGGCCCGCCGTCGCCCCCCTTGAGCATCGAGGCCCGCGCATCGAGCCGCAGGCCCCCCTTGGCCTTCTCGGCGCCGTGGCATCCCACACAGTGCTCGGCCAGGACCGGCCGGACCTTCGCCTCGAAAAACTCCTCCTCGGCCGCCGGCACTGACACCGACGATGAGGCAGAGCCGGGCTTGCCCGCCCCCAAGGGCGGCTCATCCGCCCGGACGACCACCCCGATCGCCACAATCGCCAGGGCCGCGACCGATCCGGTCCGCCACCACCGCCATCGGCCCGTTAGCGACCTGGAATCCATGAGCCAACTCCTCGCCCGACAAAGGTTGCACCGATATTTAACATCGGCCAGGAGGCCGCGTATGTCAAGGCTTTACGACAGGCGACGGCTGGGGACAAAGCCTGGGAACCCGGCCCGCGATCGCGGACAATCGAGGAAGACCTCTCCCGAATGCGTACTGTTGTCCACCCCCCTTTGAGAGATCCGGATGACCTCGACCCCGCTCCCCGTGATCGACGGCCCGCGGCGGCCGGCGATCGACCTCCCTGGATTGCAGCGCGCCCTGGCCAAGGCGATCAGCACGCACGACGTCCGCGGCGATCGGTTGCACCGGGCGCTCTATGCCACCGACGCGAGCGTCTACCAGATCGTCCCGCTGCTCGTGGCCTTCCCGGCGAGCGCGGCCGACGTCGCCGCGGCGGTGCAGGTCTGCGCAGCCTTCGGCGTGCCGATCACGGCGAGGGGCGGCGGCACGTCGCAGGCCGGCCAGTCGATCGGGCCCGGCGTGATCCTCGACTTCTCGCGGCACCTCGACCGCGTTGTCGAGATCGACGCCGAAAGTCGCTGGGTCCGCGTGCAGCCAGGTTGCGTGCTCGACGACCTCAACCGGGCGCTGCGGCCGCATGGATTGCTGTTCGCCCCGGATATCTCGACGTCCAGCCGCGCCACGATCGGCGGCATGATCGCCAACAACTCGTCCGGGGCGCGCTCGGTGTATTACGGCAAGACGATCGACCACGTCCTCGAGCTGGACGTCGTGCTCTCCGACGGCAGCCTCGTCCACCTGGGGCCGCTCGACGCCCGCGAGGTGGAGGCCCGGTGCGCTCAACCCGACCGCGAGGGCGCGTGCTACCGCGCCACGCGACGTCTGGCCGAATCCCACGCCGACGAGATCGACCGCCGGTTCCCGAAGATCCTCCGGCGCGTCGGGGGATACAACCTCGATGAGTTCGCGCCCGGGCGCGCGGGCGCGACGGCTCGTCGCGACCTCGACCCGCGCTTCAACCTCGCGCGGATGCTCGTCGGCTCGGAGGGGACCCTCGGCCTGGTGGTCGAGGCGAAGCTGCGACTGGTCGAGCGGCCCCGCGCGCGGGCCACGCTCGTCGTCGAGTTCGCCGGTTTGCTCGATGCCCTCGCCGCGACGCCGACGATCCTGCACCACAACCCGGCGGCCGTCGAGGTCGTGGATAAATATGTGCTCGACAGCACCCGGCTCAACCCCGAGGCGACGCGGCTGCGCGACTTCCTCCGCGGCGACCCCGGCGCCATCCTGATGATCGAGCTGTACGGCGAGGATTCCGCGGAGCTGCCGCCTCGGCTCGACGCGCTGATCGCCGATCTGAAGGGCTCGAGCTTCGGCGAGCATCATGTACCGCTGGTCGACGCCGAGGCCCAGGCGCGCGCGTGGAAACTTCGCACGATGGCGCTGGGGCTCTCGATGGCCGAGAAAGGCGACGCCAAGGCGATCTCGTTCGTCGAGGACACGGCCGTCGCGCCCGAGCACCTGCGCGACTACATCGCCGAGTTCCTCGAGATCCTGGCCCGGCACGACACCACGGCCGGGGTCTATGCGCACGCCTCGGTCGGCTGCCTGCACGTCCGGCCGGTGATCAACCTGAAGACCGAGGGGGGCGTTCGCAAGTTCGAGGCGATCGCCGACGAGGTCGCCGCGCTGGTGCTGAAATATGGCGGCGCGCTCTCAGGCGAGCACGGCGACGGCCTGGTCCGCGGGCCCTTTCAGGAGCGGATGTACGGGCCAGTGCTGTACTCGGCGTTCCGCGAGGTCAAGCGCGCGTTCGACCCCGAGGGCCTGTTCAACCCCGGCAAGGTGGTGGATTCCCCGCCGCTGTCGGCCAACCTGCGGTATGGCCCGAGATATCCGAGGACGCCCGATATCCCGACGACGTTCGACTTCTCCGCCGACGGCGGGCTCCTGCCGGCCGCCGAGCTGTGCGCGGGCGTCGGCGCCTGCCGCCAGCGCGGCGAGGGGACGATGTGCCCGTCGTTCCGCGCCACTCGCGAGGAAAAGGACAGCACCCGAGGCCGCGCCAACCTGCTCCGCCTGGCGATCACCGGGCAGCTCGGCATGGACGGATTCACCGACAGGAGCGTCCGCGAGGTGCTCGACCTGTGTCTCGAGTGCAAGGCCTGCAAGGGCGAGTGCCCGACGAACGTCGACATGGCCCGGCTCAAGGCCGAGTTCCTGCACCATCATCACCGCGAGCACGGCGTCCCCTGGCGGCACCTGTTCTTCGGCCACGTCGCCGAGCTTGCGCGGGTCGGGTCCGCGCTGGCACCGGTATCGTCATGGCTGGCGCAGGCCGGACCCGTGCGCTGGCTCAACGAGAAGCTGCTCGGCGTCGACGGCCGCCGCCTGCCGCCGGCCTTCGCGCGTCGGCCGTTGACCAGCCGCGTGCGGCGGCGGAAGCTCGAGGCCGAGGACAATTCCCGCCCGGCCGTCCTGCTGATCCCCGACACGTTCACCAACTACTTCGAGCCCGAGGTCGGCGAGGCGGCGCTGGACCTCCTTCGGCTCGGCGGGGAACCCATCACTCTCGGCCCGCCCGGCTGGCGGTGCTGCGGCCGCCCGCTGATCTCGAACGGCCTGCTCGACGAGGCGTCGGCCCTGGCGCGGCAGAACGTCGACGCCCTGTTCGAATGGGCGCGCCGGGGCGTCCGGATCACGGCGTGCGAGCCGAGCTGCCTGTTGACGATCCGCGACGATTATCCAGCGCTCGTGCGAGGCGAGCGCCGCCGCCGCCGCGCCCACGCGGTCGCCGCCGCCTGCCGGACGATCGAGGAGGTGCTCGCCCCGATGATCGCGGGCAAGATCCCCGCGACGGCCCCCGCCCTGCCCCGCCGGATTCTGGCCCATGCTCACTGCCACCAGAGGTCGCTGGTCGGCCCCGGCGCGTTGCTCGCGAGCCTCCGCGCCATCCCGGGCGCCGAGGTGGTCGACCTCGACGCCGGATGCTGCGGCATGGCCGGCTCGTTCGGCTACGAGGCCGAGCACTACGAGGTCTCGCGGCTGGTCGGCGAGACCTCGTTGTTGCCCGCCGCCCGCCGCGCCGGGCCCGGCGACGTGCTGGTCGCGCCCGGGTTCTCCTGCCGGTTGCAGGTCCGCCACTTCACCGGCCGCGAGGCGGTCCACCCGGTCACGCTGCTCCGGTCGTGCCTGCCCTGAGGCAGCCAGAATCACGGACCCCATGAGGGCATCACCCGGAGAATCCGGTTGTTGCTGCTGTCCGAGACATACAGAATCCCGCCCGGTCCGATCGTCACGCCATGCGGCTGGGCCAGCTCGGCGCGGTCGGCCGGGCCGTCCAGGCCACCCGTGCCCTTGTGGCCCGTGCCGGCGATCGTCCGGATGGTGCCATCCGCCGCGCGATAGACGCGGATTCGGTGGTTCTCGGTGTCGGCGATCAGCACGTTTCCCTCGGGATCGACGCACAGGTGCTTCGGCCCGTTCAACCGGGCGGCGCGGGCGTTGCCACCGTCGCCTGAGTCTCCCTTCCTGCCGTCGCCGGCGAGCGTCCGGATCTTGCCCGACCGATCGACGACCCGCAGCGCGTGCCCGCCGCGCTCGAGGATGTACACATTCCCCCGGCCGTCGACCGCCACGGCGCGAGGGTCGACCAGCGGGGAATCCTTCGCGACGGCACCATCAGCCGGGACACCCTTCTGGCCGTTGCCCGCGATCGTCGAGACCATGCCGGTCTTCAGGTCGACGCGGCGGATGCGGCGGTTGTCCAGGTCGGCCAGGTCGAGCGTGCCGGCATCCTCGTCGAGCGCCAGGCAGTAGATCGCGCCGAACTCCGCCCGGTCGGCCGGGCCGCCGTCGCCCGAGAAGCCCTTGTGCCCGGTGCCGACGATCGTCGTGATCCGGCCGGTGCGACCGTCGACCTTGCGCACCCGGTTGTTCCAGGTGTCGGCGATCAGGATGTCACCGCTCCGCGTGACCGCCAGGCTATGCGGTCCATCCAGCTCGGCCGAGGCCGCCGGCCCGCCGTCGCCCGAGAAGCCCTTGCGCCCCGTCCCGGCGACTGGGACCACGATCCCGTCCGGGCCGATCTTACGCGCGCGGTTGCCGGGCATCTCGACGAAGTACAGCGTCCCCGCCGCGTCGAACGCCACGCCGAACGGGCCGTCCAGCCGGGCCTTCGTGGCGGGCGAACCGTTGCCGTCGCCCTCGGTCCCGCCGCCGGCCACGAGCACGAACCGGCCGGCGCTCGGCGCCTCCTGGGCGGTCGCTAACATCGACAGGGCAACGAATGCGCTGGCCAACACGATCAGGTTCCTGGCTTTCATCTGCGGTCGCTCCCGGAAGTCCTTCGGCATCTCCGTCAAGCAGGCGTATCTGCCGAGGATCGCACGGCACGGCCGGCGATGCCAGCGCCGGGTGCCGCGGATGGGGCTGAGATGGGGCGACGCCGATGTTCAGGCCATGCGGAAAGTCCAGCGCGCGATCGGGTTTCTCGGGTCCAGCACGTCGATACCTGGGACGATACGAGGCCCGTGCGTCGCATTGGAACAGCAAACCGGCGCAAGGACCGTTACGCAGCCAGATCATCCCGCTTCCCTGAGTCGCGGAGTGGCCGCCGTTTCCCCTGCCGGACCGACTTCGCCAGGACGGACTCGTGCCGGCCCAGCACGTTGATGTGGTCGAGCAGCAGCGGTGAGAGCCGCTCGACGTCCTCCGGCCTGACCACCGCGTCGGAAGCATGGACTGGACTCGCGGCAAGATGGCGACGAACGCCACGAAGCCGCCCTGCGGGCGCGTCCGCGCGCGGATGATCCGATTGGTCGATTGGTACAGGAGGTCGGTGCCACCCAGGTGCACGACGACCTGCCCGTTCCGCAGGGGATTCGACTTCCGTAGCACCGCGTCCTGCTCGATCACCTCGAGGGTCTCGCCGCCCGCCGTCAGTCGCTGATCTCGACCACCGTGGCAGCAGGGGACATGCTGCGAGCGGACACCTCCATCAGCAGCTTCACGGTTTTCATGGTTTGCGGGATTTCGATCGAGCCCACCCGCCCGCTGGCATACTCTAGTAGTGGAGAGATCCCCTCTCTTGCGGCCGGAGGCGACGAGCCAGGAGTCAGGGTCATGCCGGACATGCGATCGTTGGTTGCTTCAGCGAGTCTCGCAGGGTTGTTCGCGTTCGCCCTCCCTCAGTCGATCGCAGCCGACTCGCCGAAGGGCAAACCGAATCTCCTGCTCATCGTCGCCGACGACACGGCATACTCCGGCCTCGGCTGCCTCGGCGACGAGATCCGCACGCCGAACGTCGACGCGCAGGCTGCGGGCGACGATTTTCTGCGTCAGCCCGACCGGCTCACCGAGCCGCGCGATGCGGCTCACGGGGGCGGACAACCACGTCGCTGGCCTCGGCAACATGGCCGCGTTCCTCGGGCCAGGGCAAAAGGGCAAGCCGGGCTCCGAAGGGCGCCTCAACGACCGCGTGGTCTGGCGCGCGAGGCACGGGTTCGAGCGGGACCTCACGCCGTTGCAGGACGGCGGGAGCAACTGGTCGAACGTGTCCGGTACCGGGCCGTTCGCCAGGCGTGAACCGTGACCCGGTCCCCGACGGGAGCCCCTCGCATGAAGATGCAGCAAGTCGGCGACAACTGCTTCGCGGTCCTGAACGAGAAGAACCGCGTGTGCGACGCCAACTCCGGCCTCATCAACCGGGGCGGCGGCGTGGTGATCGACACACAGTCGGACCTGGCCCACGCGCGGCAGATGATCGCGATGTTCGGCAGGGTGTGGCCCGCCATGCCGCGGCGCGTCATCAACACGCACGAGGACGCGGACCACGTCTGGGGCAATCAGCTCTTCGAGGGCGCGGAGATCATCGCCCACCGGTCGGTTCCCGAGCGCATGAAGAAGGTGGCGGATCCGAAGGAGTTCCAGCAATTGCTGCATGGCGTCGGTCACCTGCTTACGCGCGTCCTGCTCAAGGTCACCCACCCCGGCCTTCTGGCGGCCGGGAAGCAACTCCTGGAAGATTACAACTTCGACGCGATCGAGCTGGTCCTGCCGACGACGCTGTTCGACGAACGTTACGAGCTGGACCTCGATGGCACCGAGGCCCACCTCATCTACGTCGGCCCGTGCCATCAGGTCGGGGACACGATCATCCACGTGCCGAAGGAGCGCGTGGTGTTCGCCGGCGACGTGCTGTTCCGGCTCTGCACGCCGATGGGCTGGACCGGCTCGTACGAGAAGTGGTTCCGGTGCCTGGACCTGATGATCGAGCTCGACCCGGAGGTCATCGTCCCCGGGCACGGACCGGTCTGCGGAATCGAGGGCGTGATGGAGCTAAAGGCGTACCTGGAGTACGTCCGCGAGGAGTCGAAGAAGTTCTTCGACGAGGGCATCTCCTCGCTGGAGGCGGCCAGGCGGATCGAGTTCGGTCCATACGGCGAGTGGGCGGCCCCCGCCCGTCTCTACATGAACGTGGAGCGGGCGTACCGCGAGTTCCGCAACGAACCGCCCGACGCACCCTGGGACTCCGCCGCCACCTTCGACGCCATCTACCGGGTGGCGAAGGCCAAAGGGATGGAGGTCGAGTTCTGACACCGTTCACGAAGCTCAAGCCGCCCCACTTTTCAAAAGGTTGCCGTCATGAGATTTCCCATGATCCACGCGGACGAACGGGGCGACACTCACTTCGGCGTCCAGGACATTTCGGAGCGTGAGCTTGCCGTGGGCCCGCCGCCGAACCCCGCGGGGCAGATGAGCGATTTCGGGGCGGTGACAACCCTGTGCGTCATCTCGTTCCCCGCCGGGACGGAGGCGCCCGCCCACAACGCTCCTCAGCCCTACATCGTCATCGTCCTGGCGGGCGAGGGCGAAGTGGTGACCAGCGACGGCGACGCCCGACGATTTCACCCCGGCGATTTGCTGGTGTGCAACGACCTCACCGGCAAGGGGCATGTGACCCGCGCGATCACCGACCTGACCCTGGCGTTCGTCAATCGGGCCTGAGCCTGAGACGGTCAGAGGCAGCACGGAGCCGAATCCCACGAGGAAGCACGCCATGACGACCCGCATCCAGACGCTGGCGGATTCCGCCACGGGCCTCAGGTTCACCGAGAGTCCCCGCTGGCACGACGGCAAGCTGTGGTTCCTCGACATCCACGACAGGCGGATCAAGACCGTGGACCTCACGGGTTCGGTCGCAACGGTCCTGGAGCTGCCGTTCCTCCCGAACGGCTTTGGGCTCACCCCCGAGGGAACCGTCGTGGTCGGCGACGCGTTTCAGCGCAGGATTTACCGCGGGGCCGGAGGTGCCCTGCAAGAGCTGGCCGACATCAGCGGGCTCACCGAGTTCTGCCTGAGCGACGGCATCGTGGACGCCAGGGGCCGTCTGTACGTGGGGGATATCGGCTACAATTTCGTGGACCCGGCGGCCAGGCCCGTCGAAACCTGCGTGATCGTCCTCGTCGGCCCGGACGGTCGGGCGTCGGTGGTCGCCGACAAGCTCTCCTTCCCGAACGGCATGGCGATCACTCCGAGCGGGCGAAAACTCATCGTCGGCGAGACGATGGGCCATCGCCTGACCGCCTTCGACATCCAGGAGGACGGCTCCCTCAGCAACCGGCGGGTCTGGGCGCAACTGCCCTCGTCCGTCGGCCCCGATGGCATCTGCCTCGACGCCCAGGGGGCCGTGTGGTGCGCCAATCCCGAGGGCGAGGACAGCGTGGTGCGGGTCCGCGAAGGTGGGGAGATCACGGACCGGATCCAGGTGGACACTCACGCCTATGCGGTGATGCTGGGCGGGCCGGAGCGGAGGCATCTTTTCATCTGTACGTCAGGCTCCCACGATCCGGCAGAGATCCATCGAAAGCCGACCGCATGCTTCCAGGTTGTCGAGGTGGAGGTTCCGGGAGCCGGGATACCGTGACGTCGCGAGTGCTCCGCCGCCGGATTCGGGTCGGTGGGTGCCGCCACGAAGTCGTCTTTACGTGAGCGTGAAGATGGGCCTCGGCCCCATCCCCGACTGCGCCGATTGTGACCACGACGACTTCATCGACCCTGGTGCCGAGATCCAGATCACCTTCGAGCGCCTCGGGACATTCTGCTGCCGCTTCGCCGAACCGACGGGCAAATTGCTGCCGAGCCGCCGGCCGGTGCGCGAGCCGTTGCGGACTTTCCATGAGTCGGCCGCCGGGTCGGGGCCGGCCTGTGCCGAGCGGCACCGCGTCCCTTCAGGGCGACCGGACGTCGACCTCCCGGCGCCGGAGGGCTTGCACCAGCTTCGAGCGATCGGTCTTCTTCGGGTCGATCCAGGCGATGGCGCGGCCCTCGCGGAAGCTGGCCTTCACCAGCTCGACCCCCTCGACGTGGGCGAGGATCTCGTAGAGGGCCAGGCTGCACGCCTCGCAGTCGAGCCCGGCGACGGCGATCTCGACCTTCTGCAGCTTCTCGCGCGGCACGGTGCGCACCGGCCGGACGCCGAGCGTGTGGTTCGAGGCGGCTCGCAGCAGGTTGTCGAGCCGCTCCGCGTATTGCTCGGGCTTGGTGTCCGGGAACAACTTTTTCGGGTCGTACTCGAGGACGGCCTCGGCCTCGTCCACGTCGAGGCTCACCAGCCGGACGCCCGGGATTTTCGCCAGCGCGTCCTTAAGGGCCGGCACGCGCGTCTCGGCGAAGAGCCCGGTGATCGCGTGCCGGAACTGGCCGGGCGAGGCGTCGTCGCCGGCGCTCGCAATGGTCGAGGCCAGCAGGACGGCGAGAAGCGTTTTCATCGGTGAACCTCACGGATCGGTCGGGCGGGGGCCTGCCGACGGGCTATCGCGTCGCGAACAGCGGGCTGTCGACCACGCCGAGGATCAGGCTGCGGATGCCGCCGCCCTGCCCCTGGACGCGGGCCACCAGGGCATCGATCTCGTCGCGATCGGCGAACGAGACCGGGCGGCCGGTGCCGAACGTCATGAGCTGCCGCGCCAGGTTGTTCAGGAGCGGCCCGGGATCAACGGCGAGAATGTCCTGGAGCTCGCCGATGCCCGCGAACTTCCGCCCGTCGGCGAGCTCGCCGCCGGCGTCGACCGCCGGGCCGAGCCGGAAGCTGATCCTGATGAACGGGTCGATCGACCCGCGCGGGGCCGGGTCGCCGAGGCCGATCGAGCGATAGCGCGTCCGCTGTCCGCCGATCACGTCGAAGCCCTCGAGCGCGAACCCCGGCGGGTCGATCCGGGCGTGGCAGGCGGCACAGTTCCCCGACGAGCGGTGCCGGGCGAGCTGTTCGCGGATCGTCGCAGCGCCCCGGACGTCGGGCTCGATCGCCGGGATATTTGGCGGCGGCGGCTCGGGCGGCCGGCCGAGCAGGCGGTCCATCACGAACGCCCCGCGCGGCACGGGCGAGGTCGTCGTACCATTGGCCGTGATCTTCAGGATCGCGGCCTGCGTCAGGAACGGGCCGCGGGGCGAGCCGGCCGGCAGCGCGACCCGTCGGATCGCCGGGCCGCTCACGCCCGCGATGCCGTAATGTACCGCCAGCTTCTCGTTGAGCATCGCGAAGTCCGACTTCACCAGGTAGCGCGCGCCGAGGTCCCAGTCGATCAGCTCGCGGAAGTAGGCGCGCGACTCGGCCACGAACGAGTCCTGGAGATACGGGCTGAACTCGGGATACAGTTTCTTGTCCGGGTCGTTCGCGGCGATCTGGCGGAGCTTCAGCCACTGGCCGAGGAAGTCCTCGACGAACCGCTGCGAACGCGGGTCCTTCAGCAGTCGATCCGCCTGCGCGGCCAGGACGCCCGGCTGGCGCAATTGCCCCGCGTCGGCCAGGCGGGCGAGTTCCTCATCGGGCACCGACCGCCAGAAGAAGTACGACAGCCGGCAGGCCAGCGCGTGGTCGTCGAGCGTCCTGGTGGGCTCGACGTGATAGAGGAAATCCGGCGAGACGAGCGCGGCGCGGTAGGCCGCGCGCATCGCGGTCTCGAAGCAGTCGCCGGCCTTGCGTCTCGCCTCGACCAGGGCGACGTAACGCCTGCGGGTCTCCGGGGCGACCGGGCGGCGGAAGGCCCGGGGCAGGAACGCGGTCAGGAGGCGGTCGGCGTCGGCCGCCGGGTCCGAGCTGGCGACCGTCCAGACGCCGGGCACCGGGTCGGCAGCGTTCTTCGCCATGAAGAGCTGCTGGCGGTCGGGCCGTCGTGACGGCGGCCGGACGCCCGGATGCTGCTCGGACCGGAACTCGCGGATCGGCAGGCCGCCGAAGAGCCGGCGGTGTCCGGTCGGCGGCCAGGCGTCGTGCAGCGGGCCCTCGACGTCCAGGTAATCGCAGGCGATCCCCGGGCCGGTGAACACCAACGCCCGCCCCTTGCGGTTGTAGTTCGCCACGGGGGCCAGCGACGCCGTGTTGAAGCCGATCGTCTCGCGCGGGTTCAGCCAGGTGACGATCTCGTGCCGCCGCTCGATGAGCGACGGCGCGTCGAGGTAGGCGAGCACCGTGCTCGGGTGCCCGCCGCCCCGGCCGTCGCCGGTGAGGGTCACGATCGACAGCCGGGCCGCCTCGGTGCCGCGCGCGGGGAGGACCTTCCCTTTATCCCAGCCGAAGCTCCACAAGGACGTGACGAGCCGATATCGTCCGGGATAGACCGCGACGAACTCGTTGAAGTACGGGCTGACCGACTCGTCCTCGTGGCGGAAGAGGCCCACGCTCGAGCCGTCGCGGAACGACCCCATCCGCTCGTGCGCGCCCTGGTCCAGGTGGGCGTGGTCATCCGCGGGCGGGAAGGCCGGGTTGGGTTTTTTGTCCTTCAGCAGCACTCCGTCGCCGTTGAGCAGGATGTGGGCCACGAACCCGTGCGGGTTGGCCAGCGAGATCCGCTGGCGGATCGGCCGGGGCGCGCGGGGCCGGGTGGCGATCGCCGTGTCGAGGGCCAGGTCGGCCGCCGCGAGGTACTGTGCCATGTTCACGTGCGAGATTTCCAGCGCATCGGCGTTGGTGTCGAACCCGTGCGCCGAGCCGTCCGCGGGCAGCTCGCCCTGGAGCGGGAGGCCGGGCAGGTCGAGCAGGTCGCGCACGGTGTTCTCATATTCGACGCGGGTCAGCCGTCGCACCGGGGTGCGGCCGGCGGGATCGCGCGCGGCTCGCTCGGCCACGACCAGGCGGTCGTGCAGCCACCTCCGCGCGGCGTCCGCCTCGGCCGAGGGCGGGCGCGGCCGGCTGCGCGGCGGCATCTCGCCCGCGGCGATCCGGTCGTGGATCTTGCGCCATCGAGCGAAGTTCTCCGGGTCGGAGAAGTCCGACGCCAGGCTCTCCAGGTCGAGGTTCCCCTTTTTCTCCCGCGCGTTGTGGCAGTCGTGGCAGTGCGCCGCAAAGAACTCGGGCGGGTCGTCCCCCGCGGCGGCCGGGCCGGCGAGGGCGAGGGTCAGGGCGACGGCGAGATGGTGGGGCATGGGGCGGGTCGGTGCTCGGCGTTCCGTGTTGATCATCCGTTTTCAGCGGCGGATCGGGGTTCAGGCGCGGGGATCATCCGACCATCTCCAGCCCCCGCATGGTGCCCCTGCCCGAGGAGAACGCGTCGGCCTCGATCCCCAGGCGCTGGAGCATCGAGACGAACACCCTGGCCAGCGGCTCGTTGTTCCGGGTGTCGAAGGCGAGGTGCTGGCCGTGCCGGAACCCGCCGCCGGCCAGCAGGACGGGCAGGTTGACGTTCGAATGCGAGTTCGCGCTGCCCATGCAGGTGCCGTAGAGGACCATCGTCCGGTCGAGAAGCGACTGGTCTCCCTCGCGGGCCCCGGCCAGCGAGCCGAGGAAGCCGCCGAGCGCGGCGAACTGCCCCTCTTCCTTCGACCGCAGCTCGGCGATCGCCTCGGGCCGGTTGCCGTGGTGGGTAATGTTGTGGATCACGGTGGTGTCGATGAACAGCGAGATCACGCGGGTCGAGTCGGTCTCGATCGCGAGCTTCATGACGTCGAACATGAGCCCCGTGCGGCGGACGAACTCGCGGGCGTCGTCGATGTCCTCGGGCGGCTGCGCCCTGACGGTCGGCTTGGGGCGGTGCTCCCACTGCTCGGCCTTGCCCAGCCGCCGCTCGAGCTCGCGCACCGAGGTATAGTACTGGTCCATCCGCCGCCGGTCGGCCGTCGAGAGCGATCGATCGAGCCGGCGGGACTGGTCGGCGACGAAGTCGAGCAGGCTGCGGTCCTGCCTGAGTGCCTCGACGCCGGCCGCGACCTCGTCGGGCCGACCCTGGAGGAACAGCTTCTTGAACAGCCGGTTCGGGCTGCGCTCGGCCGGGATGGGGGCTCCGCTGCGGGTGTAGGCCAGGGTGACGTTCCCCTCGGAGGTCATCGCCAGGACGAGCGACGGGTGCCGCGTCCGGTCGCCGATCCGCTCGGCGGCGAACTGGTCGAGCGAGATCCCGTTGCGAAAGCCGCCACGCTCCGGGTGAGGCGTGCCCGTCAGGAAGCACTTCTCGGCGGAATGACCGCCGGTGACCCCGGGGTGGCTGACGCCCGAGAACACCGTGACCTGGTCGCGGACCGCCGCGAGCTTCTCGAGGTACGGCGTCGCCGCGAACCCGCGGCCCGGTCGGTCGGGGAAGAAGAACTGGGGCAGGATGCCCATGTTCGTCTCGATCGCCACCAGCCGGCGAGGAACCTCCGCGGCGTTGTTGGCGGCGTCGCCGACGCTAGCGGCCGTGCCCGCCGCGCGGGCGGCCGGAACCATGCCCTCCAGCCAGGGCAAGGCGATCGAAACGCCCGCCGCCCGGAGGAGCGTCCGTCGAGTCAGGCCGCGTGCCCCGTCCGCTCGCGTCATCCGCACCCTCCAACCTGCCTTGCGGGCCGGGCACCGCCGCGTCGCCCCGGGGAAGATCCATCTCGGGCCGGTGTCGAGCGAGGTATCCGCCCTGATTGGTCGCATCTATTGAATGCCTGATTATGTCCTCCCCGCAGGCCCACGTCTACCGCGCGGCGGCGCGTCCGCCCGGCCGTCGCCCGGGACCGCGCCGCCCATGCGCTTGATCCAGCCGCCGGGACACATCATGATATTCAGGAGGGCCGCGACTTCATGCGGCCGGGTCTTCGTGTCGTCTCGTCTCGTCTCGTCGCAACGCAACGCTTTGCCTCGCCTCGCCTCGGACCCCATCCCTTCCATCGATCGAGGTGCTTTCATGGCTGCGTTCGAGCTGTACAAGGACCAGGATCGCCAGTTCCGCTGGCGGCTGCGGGCCGGCAACGGCCGGATCATCGCCGACAGCGGCGAGGGCTACGTGCGCCGGATCGACTGCGAGCACGGCATCGAGCTGCTCAAGACCGAGGCGGCCGGCGCGGTCGTCAGGGACCTGACGGCTGCCGAGCAGGCTGAGGCGAAGGCCTGAGAAGACCAGGGCCGGAATCCGCGGGCGCCGCGGGTGGTCGACCGACCCGCGCGTCTACCGATGCGCGCCGGACCGCCGGCCGGCGCCGCCCGGTCTTCAGCCTCGGCCGCAATCCCGCCGATCAATACCTCCGGCCGCGAGTTCGGCGCGGCGGCGCGATCGGAGGGAGGCGGCGAGACGATGGCGAAGGACGTCGACACGATCCTGCGGAACATGACCGAGGCCCGGCCCGCCGAGTGGAACGCCTTCGCCGGCGGCCACGCGACCGACCCCAATCGGGTCCGCGTCATCGACTCCAACATCTCGACCGCACTTTTCGAGGCCGACCGCGTCCTCCTGGTCGAGGATCCTGTCCCGTGGATTCACAACATCGAGATCCAGGCGACCCGCGACAAAGTGCTCGACGAGCGGCTGCACGTCTACAGCGCCCTGCTGCGCTACCGCCACCGAATGCCGGTCCGCACCACCGTCGTGCTGCTCAAGAAGGACGCCGACCGCCGCGGGCTGAGTGGCGAGCTGGAACAACGGCATCCCGATGGTGAGATCTACGACCAGTTCCGCTACAATGTCATAAGGATCTGGGAGCAGCCGGTCGAGCGGATCCTGGCGGCCGGGCTGACGATCCTGCCACTGGCGCCGATTGCACGGGTCAAGCGGGACCGGCTGCGCGAGGTCCTGGCGGCCGTCGCCGAGCGGCTCCGGCGGGAGGCGACGCCCGAACAGGTGCGCGACCTGTGGGGCTCCACGGCGGCGTTGATGGGGCTGCGTTACGCCGATCCTGAAATCGAGGAGATCCTTCGAGGAGTCTCGACCATGGTGCTCGGAATTCGCGGGATCGAGGAGTCGTCGGTCTATCAGGCCATCCTCAAGAAGGGCATCGCCGAGGGTGAGGCCAGAGGGGTCCGAAAGACGCTCATCCGCCTTGGAAGCAAAAAGTTCGGGCCGCCTCGCAAGCAGGCCAGGGCCAAAATCGAGGGCCTGGAGGATCTCGGTCGCCTCGAGGCTCTGACCGATCGTATCGTCGATGTCGCGAGCTGGGACGAACTGCTGAGCTCAGCCGACTAGCCAGGGGAGCCCGCCATGTTGCTCGGAATCCGCGGGATCGAGGAGTCGTCGGTCTATCAGGCCATCCTCAAGAAGGGCATCGCCGAAGGCCGCACCGAGATGGCCCGAGAGATACTCATCCACCTCGGCAGCAAGAAGTTCGGGCCGCCTCGCAAGCAGGCCAGGGCCAGGATCGAGGGCCTGGAGGATCTCGGTCGCCTCGAGGCTCTGACCGATCGTATTTTCGATGTCGCGAGCTGGGACGAGCTGCTGGGCCCGTCCGGCTAGCCAGCGAACGACCGCCTCCCGTCTACCGCCTCTTGAAGACCACCCCCTGCCCTCATACCCGCTCCTTCCGGCAAATCCCCCTCGTTAAACAATTGTCACGCTGGTATTCCACGGACGTTTTCCGTTAAGATTTGACGGACGGGCACGCGATCGCGCCGTTGCCACTGGTGCATGGGTGTGCGAATCGTTAAGATCCATGCAACGGAGTCGAAGCCGGCCGGGAATCGCGATGCGCCCGTGAGCCGCCGAGAAAAGAGCTGAACCTGCCCGGGGCCAGGCGCCCCGCCAACGTATCCCACCGAGATCGAAGCGAATCCGACAGGTCGACCAGGACCGAACTGAGCCCAGCCGAGCTGAGAGCAGACCAGAGCAGACCAGACCAGACGACACCGGGTTCCTCGCCGGGCGAGGCGAGGGCATGGCGATAGATCCGCCGCGGGCCGGGTGCGAGACCGGCGATTCCGCGGGTCGCGAGCGAGCGGGGAGCAACCCAGATGGTGACGATCAGGGCGAACAGGCGCCGCGGGGCGGGGTCGCTTGCGATTCCGGTGATCCTTTCGATTGCGACGGCGGCCTTTGCCGCCGACGACAAGGTGAAGGGCCGGGCGAAGGACGGGGCGAAGAAAGGAGCCACTGCCGCGGCCGTCGCGGCGGGGCCGAAGGTCAGCTATGACCGGCAGGTCCGCCCGATCCTCCAGGCGCAGTGCCAGGGTTGCCACCAGCCGGCCAAGGCCGGCGGCGCGTATGTGATGACGGCGTTCGACCGGATGATCAAGGGAGGCGAGAGCGGCCAGGCGGGCATCGTGCCCGGCAAGCCGGACGAGAGCTTCCTGATCGACAAGATCACCCCGCAGGGCGGCAAGGCCGAGATGCCGCAGGACAAGCCCCCGCTGTCCGCGGCCGAGATCGACCTGATTACCCGCTGGATCGCCCAGGGCGCCGTCGACGACACGCCGCAGAACGCCCGGGCGCGGTATGACCTCGAGCATCCCCCCGAATACAGCCGGCTGCCGGTGATCCCGGCCGTCGCCTTCTCGCCCGATGGGTCGCTGCTGGCCGTCGCGGGGTTCCACGAGGTGGTGCTGTGGAAGGCCGACGGCTCGGCGCCCCTCGCCCGGCTGATCGGCCTGGCGCAGCGGATCGAGTCGCTCGCCTTCTCGCCCGACGGCAAGCGGCTGGCGGTCGCCGGCGGCCGCCCGGCCCGGATGGGCGAGGTCCAGGTCTGGGACGTCGCGAAGCGGAAGCTCGTGATGTCGGTCGCCGTGACGTATGACACCGTCTACGGCGTGAGCTGGTCGCCCGACGGCTCGAAGCTCGCCTTCGGCTGCGCCGATAACACCGTGCGGGCCATCGACGCGAAGACCGGCCAGCAGGTGCTGTTCATGGGCTCGCACAGCGACTGGGCGCTCGACACCGTGTTCTCGGCCGACGGCAACCACCTGATCTCCGTCGGCCGCGACATGACGGCCAAGCTGACCGAGGTCGCCACCCAGCGGTTCGTCGACAACATCACGTCGATCACCCCCGGCGCCCTCAAGGGCGGCCTGGGCGCCGTGGCGCGGCACCCGAAGCGCGACGAGATCGTCGTGGGCGGCTCCGACGGCGAGCCGAAGCTCTATCGCGTGTTCCGCCAGACGGCGCGGGTCATCGGCGACGACTCGAACCTGATCCGCGAGTTCCCGCCGGTGGCCGGGCGCGTCACCAGCGTGGCGGTCAGCGCCGACGGGAAGCGGATCGCCGCCGCCGGCAGCCTCGACGGCGCCGGCGAGGTCGCGATCTACGGATATGAATTCGACACCAGCTACCCCGACAAGCTCAAGGCGATCAACCAGAAGGTCGTGACCGCCCGGTCGCCGGCCGAGGTCGCCGAGCTCGAGAAATACCACAAGGACGGCGTCCGCGAGATCGCCCGCGTGAAGGTGCCGCGGGGCGGGATCTACACCGTCGCCTTCCGCCCCGACGGCAAGGTCCTCGCGGCCGCCGGCGCCGACGGGATGGTCCGGCTGATCGAAGCCGAGAACGGCAAGACCCTCAAGGAGTTCGCCCCGGTCACGGTGAAGGCCGCCTCGACGGCGCAGAACGCCGCGGCGCCAAGCGTCGCGCCCAAGCTGGAGGAGGCCGTCGAATCCGAGACGCTGCCCGCCGGGGCGAAGCTCGCGTCGCTGGAGGTCCAGCCGAAGGAGGTCCGGCTGGCCAACCGGTTCGCCTACGTGCAGCTTCTGGTCACCGGCCGGCTGGCCTCGGGCGAGGCGGTCGACGCCACCCGGATGGTCGAGTGGTCGCTGTCGTCGCCGGTCGCCGAGGTCTCGCGGTCGGGGCTGGTCCGGCCCCGCTCTGACGGCCAGGCAAAATTGACCCTCCGCCTGGCGGGCAAGTCGGTGGAGGTGCCCGTGACCGTGCTGGGGGTCGGCACCGCGCCGAAAGTGGACTTCGTCCACGACGTCGCGCCGGTGCTCTCGCGCCTGGGCTGCAACGCCGGGACCTGCCACGGCTCCGCCCAGGGCAAGGCCGGGTTCAAGCTCTCGCTCCGCGGCTATGATCCGCTGTTCGACGTCCGGGCCCTGACCGACGACCACGCCTCGCGGCGGGTGAACGTCGCCTCGCCCGACGACAGCCTGATGCTGCTCAAGCCGACGGGCGCCGCGCCCCATGTCGGCGGCGCCCTAATCCAGCCGGGCGAGCCGTATTACGAGGTCATCCGCTCGTGGATCGCCGACGGCGCCCGGCTCGACCTGACCGGCCCCCGCGTCGCGAAGATCGAGGTCGCGCCGATCAACCCGGTGGTCCAGCGCATCGGCGCCCGGCAGCAGCTCCGCGTGCTGGCGACCTATTCCAGCGGCGAGGTCCGCGACGTGACCCGCGAGGCGTTCCTCGAGAGCGCCAACACCGAGGTCGCCGCGGCGAGCCGCTCGGGCGTGATGACCGCATTGCGACGGGGCGAGGCGCCCGTGCTCGCCCGGTTCGAGGGGAACTACGCCTCGACCACGCTCACCGTCATGGGCGACCGCACCGGATTCGCCTGGGCCGAGCCGCCGGCCTACAGCCAGATTGACAAACTGGTCGCCGCCAAGTGGAAGCGGATGAAGATCCTCCCCTCGGGCCTCTGCACCGACGCCGAGTTCGTCCGCCGCGTTTACCTGGATCTCACCGGGCTGCCGCCGACCGCCGAGGATGTCCGCAAGTTCCTGGCCGACCGGCGCGACAGCCGCGTCAAGCGCGACGAGCTGGTCGACCGCCTGATCGGCAGCCCCGACTTCGTCGATTACTGGACCAACAAGTGGGCCGACCTGCTCCAGGTCAACCGCAAGTTCCTCGGCGTCGAGGGCTCGGTCGCCTTCCGCAACTGGATCCGGGCCCAGGTCGCCGGGAATACCCCGTACGACAGGTTCGTCCGCTCGATCCTGACGGCCAGCGGGTCGAACCGCGAGAACCCGGCGGCGGCCTACTTCAAGATCCTCCGCGAGCCGACCGCCACGATGGAGAACACCACCCAGCTCTTCCTGGCGATCCGGTTCAACTGCAACAAGTGCCACGACCACCCGTTCGAGCGGTGGACTCAGGACCAGTACTACCAGACGGCCGCCTTCTTCGCGCAGGTGGACCTGAAGGCCGACCCCGAGAGCAAGGGCCGGATGATCGGCGGCACCGACGTCGAGGCGCCCAAGCCGCTCTTCGAGATGGTCTCCGACACGAGCAAGGCCGAGGTGGTCCACGACCGCACCAAGAAGGTGACGGCGCCCCGGTTCCCGTTCGACAACGCGTATCCTCACCCGGCAAAAGGCTCGCCGCGTCGGACCGAGCTGGCCGAGTGGCTGACCTCGAAGGACAACCCGTACTTCGCCCGCAGCTACGTCAACCGGCTCTGGGGCTACATGCTGGGCGCCGGGATCATCGAGCCGCTCGACGACATCCGCGCCGGCAACCCGCCGAGCAACCCCGAGCTGCTCGACTACCTGACGGGCGAGTTCGTCAGGAGCGGCTTCGACGTGCGGCACGTGATGCGGCTGATCTGCAAGTCGCGGACGTACCAGCTCTCGGTCGAGACGAACAGGTGGAACGCCGACGACAAGGTGAACTACTCGCACGCCCTGGCCCGTCGTCTGCCGGCCGAGGTGCTGCTCGACGCCGTGTACCGGGTGACCGGCTCGGTCTCGAAGATCCCGGGCGTGCCGGCGGGCACCCGCGCCGCGGCGCTGCCGGACTCGGGCGTCGAGCTGCCCAGCGGCTTCCTGACGACCTTCGGCCGGCCCGCGCGGGAGAGCGCCTGCGAGTGCGAGCGATCCAGCGGCATGCAGCTCGGGCCCGTCATGGCGCTGGTCAGCGGCCCGACCCTGGCCGACGCCCTGGCCGACCCGTCGAGCGACCTGACCCGCCTGGTCGCCGCGCAGGGAGATGACTCGAAGCTGATTGACGAGCTGTTCGTGCGGATCCTCAACCGGCCGCCGACCGCCGCGGAGGTCGCCACCTGCCGCAAGGAGATGCAGGCCGTCGAGGACGATCACCGCCGGCTGGCCGAGGAGCTCGGCCGCCGCGAGGCCGAGTTCGCCATCAAGCGGCCCGAGCTCGAGCGCAAGCGCGCCGCCGCCATCGCCTCGGCCCAGGCCGCGCTGGCGTCGTATGAGAAGGAGCTGGCCCCCCGGCTGGCCGAGCAGAATCGCAAGAAGGCCGAGGCGACCGCCCGGCTCGAGGCCGACCTGAAGGATTACGAGACGCACGGCCTGGCGAAGAAGCTGGCGGAGTGGGAAAAGGCCCACGCGTCGGCGGTCGTCAACCGTTGGGCCGTGCTCGACCCGAAGGCGATGAGCGCGACCAATCGCTCGACCCTGACGAAGGAGCCGGACGGCTCGATCGTCGTCTCGGGCCGGAATCGCAACGGCGTCGTGACGATCACGATCGACACCGAGCTGACCGGCATTACCGGGCTGCGGCTGGAAGTCCTGCCCGACGGCCGGCTGCCGAACAGGGGGCCCGGCCGGGCGACCGACGGTAACTTCGTGCTGAACGAGCTGGAAGTCTTCGCCGCCCCGAAGGCCGATCCGAAGCAGACCAAACCGGTGAAGCTCCAGAACGCCATGGCGGACTTCAGCCAGGACGGCTTCCCGATCGCCAAGGCGATCGACGGCAGCGCCAACGACCAGGGCAACGGCTGGGCGGTCTCGCCGATGACGGGGATCGTCCACTGGGCGACCTTCGAGACCGCGCAGCCCCTGGGAGGCCCCGGCGGCACGGTGCTGACGATCAAGCTGCATCACCTGTACCAGAACGCCTGGACGATCGGGCGGTTCCGCATCTCGGCAACGCGGTCGCCCCGCCCGGTCGGGCCGAGCCTGCCCGAGGACTTCCGCGCGGTGCTGGCCGTCGCCCCCGAGGTGCGGACCGAGGCGCAGAAGGACATGCTGCTGTCGTATTTCCGGGTCATGGACGCCGAGCTGAAGGCGAAGACGCAGGCGCTGGCCGCCAACCGCGCCCCGCTGCCGGCCGACCCGAAGCTCCAGGAGCTGAAGGCGGCCCTCGAATTCGCCCGCAGGCCCGTGCAGCCGGACCCGTCGCTCGTGGCCCTGCGCCGCGACGTCGAGATGAGCGTCGAGCAGGCCGCGGCCCGCCGCCTCACCGCCGCCCAGGACATCTCCTGGGCGCTCATCAACAGCCCGGCGTTCCTGTTCAACCATTGAGCCGGCCGCCGGCCGCATCCCCACGAGCCGCGCCCGGCGGGCCGTCCGCGATCGATGCGGCGTCCCGCCGGACGCATCCGACCTCGCTCGGCGATCGGGCCTGGCGTGCCGGCCGGGCCGCAGGGGGCATTGGTCATGGCGCGACCACGGCGACACTGGGCAGGGCAAATACCATTTCGGCATAAAAGTAGTTCGCGCAGTCTTGCCCGGCGTGGCTGCGGAGTCGGGCAAGACTGCCCGACCTACTTTCTTGCCGGCGTCGTACTGATTGCCCTGGCCGTCCCGCTGGCGATCGGCGCCGGCGCGATCCCGCATCACGAGCAGGTCGCGCCCGGGGTCTTCGCGGCCGGGTTCGACGCCGCGCACGGCTCGGCCAACTGCGGCTGGGTCACGCTCGAGCATGAGACCCTGCTCGTCGACCTGCCGCGCGGCGTCGCCATCCCCGAATTCCTGGCGATGGTCGAGAAGACCGCCGGCAAGCCCGCGCGGACGCTCGTCCTGACCCACTCGCTCAAGGGCGACGCCAGGCTCGTGCAAGCGATCCTCGACCGGGGAGTCCGCCGCGTGATCGCCTCGCCCGCGACCCGCGCCCAACTGCGCGCCGACGACGGCACGCTCGACCTGCCGGCGATCGGCCGCGACGGGAAGGACGCCCCGATCGGCGATGCCGCGGTCTCCGTCGAGCTCCTGCCGTTCGACGGCGTGGCGGGCGAGGTCGGCGCGGCCGTGTATCTGCCGGGCCGGTCGGTCCTCTTCGGCGGGCCGCTCGTCGTCAACGGACCGCGCGTGCCGTTGCCGGGGAGCGATACGGGAAAATGGGTCGAGGCGCTCCGGCGGCTCGAGGCGCTCCGACCGTCGCGAGTCATTCCGGGGAACGGCTCGTGGGCCGGCCCCGAGATCGTCGCGCGGCAGCGCCGGTTCCTGGCGGAGCTCCGGCGCCAGGTCGGCCACGAGATCGCCCAGGGCCGGCCGCCGGCCGTCGCGCGCGAGCAGGTCCGGATTCCCGCCGGACTCCTCGTCTGGATGCCGTATGACACGCCCGTCGCCGCGGACATCGAGCACGTCTACCGCGAGCTGACCGTCCCCGTCGCGCCGTTTGGCGGCCAGGTCCCGGACGCGACGGATCGACGGCCCCATGCGCTCGTGCTGATCGGCGACGGCCCCCACGAGCCGGGGCACATCGAGGAGGGCCTGCGGCCGGTCTTCGAGGCGACGGGCGTCGTGCCGCACTTCGCCGTGGACGTGAGATCGCTGTGGGCCGGGAACCTGGCGAAGGTCCGCTTGCTGGTGATCCTGCGCGACGGCCTCCTTCGCCCTCGGCTGGGCGCGGACCGCCGTGGCGACTTCACCTGGATGACGCTCGAGCAGCAGCGCGCGGTCGTCGACTTCGTCGAACAGGGCGGCGGCCTGCTCAACCTGCACAACTCGCTGGGGCTGTATCCGCCCGGCGGGCCTTATCTCGACCTCGTCGGCGGCCGGTACACGACCCATGGCCCGCTGGAGCGCTTCCGCGTGGAGGTGGTCGACGCGGGGCACCCGATCACCCGGGGCGTCTCGGCGTTCGTCGTCGCCGACGAGCAGCACCTGCCGGCCGTCGACGAGGGCCGGATCCATCTGCTGCTGCGGAGCCGGTCCGACTCGGGCCAGATCGCCGCGGCGGGCTGGGTCCGCGAACAGGGCCGCGGCCGGGTCTGCCACCTGGCCCCCGGCCATACCCGCGAGGCGCTGTTGCACCCGACGTATCAGCGGCTCCTGCGCAACGCCGTCCGCTGGTGCGCGCGGATCGAGGATGCGGCGGCGCCCGGCGGAGGTTGAGCCCGGCGCGATCCTGGTTTCCGGCGCCCGATCCCGATCACTCTTTCGACACTCCTCGCCGGACACCACCTGGCCGGGTCACGGGCGATCCGCGTCAGTCGCCGGGTTATCACGCCGAGAGCAAGCACCCGGCGACTCACGTCGCCGGTTCGCCCAGCCCGCGCGATCCTCCCGCGACGGGCTCGAATCAGGTAGTGTTCGGCAAGGAGTGTCACTCTTTCTCGCCCGGGCCCCGCTCGCGGACGAACGTGCGGAGCGTCCAGCCGCTCCCTGGCTCGGCCTTGAACTCCGACGGCCGCGGCTTGCCCGGCGCGGCCATGCAGATCGTCAGCCGGTCGCCCTCCAGCTTGTAGATCCCCAGCACCCGTTCGCCCCGGCCCTTGCCGCCGTCGGGGATCACGTCGATGGTCCTCGGCTCGCGCGTCGGGTCCAGCTCGATCCGCGTCCCGGCAAAGGGCTTGCCATCCCGCTTCCAGACCACGTGGTCCTTCTCCACCGTCCGCGTGATCGAGCGAATGACGTCCCCCGGCGCCGAGCGGCCGTCGTAGATCGACGTCGAGGTCCGCCAGGTCCCCTGCTGCCGCTCCAGCTCATCCTTCGACCGGTCGTCGGCGTGGGCCGGGGCCGCCAACGCCCAAAGCAAGGCCAGGCACAGGGTGCGAACCCGGCCGGGCCCTTTCCATCGAGATCCCTCGCTCATGACATCATCTCCGGCATTCTGGTGACTCCCGGCAGACGGCCGGGACGAAGGCGGCGGCGATCCGCGCGGCATCATCGTACGGAGCCACCGGGTCGTCGTTCAAGAAACGGCGGGACGGGATCGAATCAACCGCGGGACACACCCGCTGGACGCGACGCTGAGGATAGAGAAGAATGATGTCCCATCGGCGCCCGGCTGATCCCTCCCCGGCCGGTCCCAGATATCCCCGCGCTTCACATTCTCTTGCAGTTGGAGGCAACCCATGCGACAGCGTCTCTGGGCCGGGTGGGTCCTGATGGTGGGGCTGTCGGCCCCCCTGTTCGTCCTGGCGGTCGAGGAGAAGGAGAAGGAAAAGGCCGGCGCGAAGGCCAGCAGCCCGGAGGTCCAGCGGATCATCTCGACGGCCCGGGAGGGCTCGCAGGTGATGGAGCATCTCGACGTGCTCTGCAACCGGATCGGGCCGAGGCTGACCTCGTCGGATAACCTCACCAACGCCTGCGAGTGGGCGCGCGATCGGTTCGCCTCGTTCGGGATCGAGAACGCCCGGCTGGAGGAGTGGGGCACGTTCCCCGTCGGCTTCAACCGCGGCCCGTGGTTCGGCCGCGTCGTCGAGCCCGAGGAGCGCTCGCTCGAGCTGGTCACCATGGCCTGGTCGGCCGGAACGAAGGGCGCCGTCCGCGGCAAGGCCGTCCTCGCGCCGAAGGATCAGAAGGAGCTCGATGAGGCGAAGGCGCACGGGACCCTGGCCGGCACCTGGGTGCTCATGCCCCCACCCCGCGTCGGCGGCGGCCGACGACCGGGCGGCCGGCGCGGGCCGGGTGGCGAACCGACGAAGGCCGAAACGCCGAGGCCCGAACCCACGAAGACCGAGACGCCGAGGGCCGAACCCACGAAGAGCGAGACGCCGAAGGCCGAACCCACGAAGGGCGAGACGCCGAAGGCCGAACCCGGCAAGCCCGCCGGGCCGCGGCCTGATCCGATCTTCCAGGCAAAGCTGCGGAAGGAGCTGCGGGCCGCCGGGATCGCCGGGTTCGTCGGGGCCTCGCAGGCCGAGTTGCTCCTGACCGGCGGCGGCTACAAGGTCGCCTGGGACAAGTTGCCGACGGTGCCGTCGATCACCCTCCTGCGCAAGCAATATGACGAGATCGCCGGCTGGATCGGGGCCGGCAAGACAGTGACGCTCGAGTTCGACGTGCGCAACTACTTCAAGAAGGGCCCGATCCGGCTGTACAACGTGATCGCCGACATCCCCGGCACCGAGCGGCCCGACGAGTACGTCATCGTCGGCGGCCACATCGACTCGTGGGACGGCGCCACCGGCGCGACCGACAACGGCACCGGGTGCGCCACGGCGCTCGAGGCCGCCCGCATCCTGATGAAGTCGGGCGTCCGGCCGAAGCGGACGATCCGGTTCATGCTCTGGAGCGGCGAGGAGCAGGGCCTGCTCGGCTCGGCGGCGTACGTCAAGGCTCACAAGGATCTGCTGCCCAGGATCTCGGCCGTGCTGGTGCACGACGGCGGGACAAATTATCTCTCCGGCATCGGCGGGACCGAGGCCATGCTGGCCGACCTGGAGAAGGTGTTCGAGCCGGTGAAGGGGCTCGACCCGAAATATCCGTTCGAGGTGCGGAAAGTCTCGGGCCTGCGGGGCAGCGGCAGCGACCACGCCTCGTTCCTGGCGGCCGACGTGCCGGGCTTCTTCTGGGGCCAGCGCGGGGGCGACGCCGATTACACGCACACCCACCACACCCAGTTCGACACCTATGACGCGGCGATCCCCGAGTACCAGGTGCACTCGTCGCTCGTCGTGGCGCTGGGGGCCTACGGCCTCGCCGGGCTGGACCACCTGCTCTCGCGCGAGAAGCTCAAGGACCCCCGCGCCGGGTCCGGCCGTCGCGCCCTGGGCGTCCAGCTCGACGAGATGAGCGTCATCGAGGTCGAGGACGAGGGCGTCGCCAACAGGGGCGGGATGAAAGAAGGCGACGTGATCCTCAAAATCGACGGCAACCCCGTCGGCGACCGGTCCGAGATGACCACCGCGCTCCAGGCCGGCGGGCCGAGGAAGGTCGTCACGGTCTACCGTGATGACAAGACGACCGACCTGACGCTCGACTGGGAGCCGCCGGCCGCGGCGAAGTGAGGGCCGATTCGAAAGAGGCGGGTCGGGAGGGCGAGCCTCCTGCCGAGCCCGGACCAGCTCAAGCCAACGGCGAATCCCGGCTCGGCCGGAGCCTCGCCCTCCCATTACAGGGACAAAGGCGGAGGAGAAGCCAGGCCCCGCGCACGCCGCCTCTCAGGTGATGGGACGCGACGGGTCGGGCGCGTTCGCGTCGGCGTCGGGATCGGCAACGGGCTCGAGAGGCGCCGGGGCGTCGGGGGCCTGACCGTGCTCGGGCTCGCTGTGCGCCTCGGCCGGCGCGGGATCACCGGAGGGCTCGGCCCCACCCGGCGTGGGGTGGAAATGCCCGCGCTCGTCGGCGATGTCTCCGGGACCCGGGATGATGGGTGCATCTGCCATGACGATCCCCTTGAGTGCGGTGAGATGGCCCGGCTGGCCGATGTCACTTCAGGCAAGTGCCGCGCCGGGGCGTCGAGGCCGGACGGACGGACGGAAAAATCGCACGAATCGGGACAAGAGAGATGCCCGATTTGCCCGGGAGGCGTTACACTGGAAGTAGTTGGAGATGATGGATTGACAGCGGCCGTCCCGGATGGTGGACGGTCACGTCGGTGAATCCGAAACGTAGTAAATGGATTGGTAGGAGGCTGAGGGAACGGTAACGATCGCAGGCCGTCCCGCGAACGGGTCGGCCGGGCGTCGCAAGCGCAAGCGGCCGGGCGTCGTGCGGAATCCGCCGGCCCGGAGAACAGGAGCCTGGAACCGTGGTGGGCAAGATCCTGCGGGGCCTCGAGGCGCGGTTTCCCTGGTTGTCCCGGTGGTTCGGGGGCCGGCTCGATATCGAGCTGCCGGCGATCACGCTGAGCCTGGTCGTGCACGCGCTGATCCTGGCGGGGCTGGCGTTCGCCGGCTACCAGGTGCAACGAGAGGTGCAGCGAGAGTTCCGCGCGGAGGTCTCCGAGGCGGCGCCGCCCTCGGACCTGAATTTCCAGGACCTGGACCAGTCGGCCGACCCGCCGGCCGAGATGCCCCAGGCCGGTACGTTCGCCCCGAACCTGGCGACCTCGATCACGTCGGCCCCCAGCGCGGCCGGCGCCGTGCCGGTGTCGGCGGCCGAGGACTCCACCCACGCCCTGGCGCCCGAGCTCGCCAGGCTGGACGTCCGCCGCGCGACCGAGGTGCTCGTCCCCACCGCGCAGCTCCTGGGCCAGACGGTCTCGATCAAGGGGAACGGCGCCGAGACCGTCGGCGGCGTCGAGGGCGCTGTGGACCGGATCGCCGACGAGATCGTCCGCCACCTGGAACAGGGCCCGACGCTGGTCGTCTGGGCGTTCGACGCCTCGGGCAGCCTGGTCGCCGAGCGCCAGCGGCTGGGCAAGCACATCGAGACCGTGTATACCCACATCAAGCAGAAGGACGAGAGCAACCTGGCGGCCGACAGCGGTCTCTTGACGATGGTCGTCGGCTTCGGCCAGAACCGCCAGGCCATGCTGGAGAAGCCGACGGACCAGGTCTCCGAGATCCTCTCGGCGATCGCCGGCATCCCCCAGGACACCACGGGCAAGGAGAGCACGTTCACCACCGTCGGCGAGATCGTGGGTAAATGGGGCAAGTACAAGGGACCCCGCAACCACCCCTATCACGTCATGGTCATCGTCGTGACCGACGAGAAGGGAGACGACGAATCACGGCTCGACGAGGCGATCGCCGCCGCCCGCCGCGCCAAGGTGCCGGTGTACGTGCTGGGATCCCAGGCCTACTTCGGCCGCGACAAGCACCTGGTGAACTACACCGACCCCAAGACCAAGCAGGTGTTCAGCGGCCTCCCGGTCGACTCGGGGCCCGAGAGCATCATGCTCGAGCAGATCCGGCTCCCCTTCTGGTACGACGGGCAGCAGTACGACTTCGTCGACTCGGGCTTCGGCCCGTACGGCCTGAGCCGCCTGGCCTCCGAGACGGGCGGGATCTACTTCATCACCCGGTTCGACACCCGCCGGATGGGTTTCGACCCGGCGCGGATGCGCGAGTACCGGCCCGACTGGATCTCCCGCAATGAATATGAGAAGCGGGTCGAGAAATCGGAGTTGCGACGGGCGGTGATCAACGCCTCGCTGATCACTCAGCAGCGGCTGCCGGGCATGCCGGGCCTGTACTTCCCGCCGGCCGATGCGCCCGAGTTCAAGGACGCGATGGCGAACAACCAGGCGATCGCCGAGCGGACTGCATATACCGTGGACGAGGCCCTGGGCCCGATCAACGCCGCCGCCAAGTACCGCGACCGCGAGTCCTCGCGGCGATGGCAGGCGCACTACGACCTGATCCGCGGCCGGCTGCTGGCCATGAAGGTCCGCTGCTACGAGTACAACTGGGCGTGCGCCCTGATGAAGAAGGACCCGCCCAAGTTCAAGAGCCCCAAGTCCAACGCCTGGCGGCTGGTGCCGGATACCACGATCCGCTACAGCGAGAAGGCGGCCGCCGCCGCCAAGGAAGCCGAGTCCCTGCTCCGCCGGGTCGTCGAGGACCACCCGGCCACCCCCTGGGCCGTCCTGGCCCAGCGCGAGCTCAAGGACCCCCTGGGTTTCAAATGGGTCGAGACGTATGTCCCGCCCATCCGCCGCAACAACAATAACGCGGCCGAGGCCAAGAAGAAGAAAACCAAGGCCATGCCGGCCAAGCCGGCGGAGCCGCCGAAGTTGTGAGGGAGTCTTCCGTGTTCCGTTTTCCCAGTTCCGTTCTGCCGCGCTTGCCGCTTGCAGGGATGTTCGACGGGCCCGTCGGGCGACGAAGGGTCGAGATTCCGTCCCGGTCGGTGTGACCAGGCGAAGGCAGCCGACGCGACCGACGCATCGGATATCCAGTCTGAAGCTCAGGAAAACTCTGCACGGACAACGGAAACCCGAACACGATCCCTCGATCCCTGATCGCCGACCGGAGCCGGAGCGAGCGTCATGGAACTGCACAGTGCCGATCCGATGTCGTCGGATGATATCTACCGGCTGGCGGAACCGGAGGAGCCGGCGATGCCGATGTCGATCCCGGCGGGCGGGCCGGGCCTCCGGGCCGGATCGGCCACGATGGAGGCCGCGCCGCCGGTGGTCGGTGCGGGCGACGGCGCGTCGGCGGGCGTGGCGCCAGGGCTGGCGGCGGACCCTGCGGCCGCGGGCGCGACCGGGGGCGAACCGGTGCCGGCGGCGGGCGAGGATTCGGCTGCGGTGAATGGCGCGAGCCCGGGCACGGGCGCGGCGAAGAAGGCGGCCGACCCCGGTGCGCCGAAGGGGCCGAAGCTCCGCGGGCGCCGGCGGGGGCGGATCTCGCTGCGGTACCTGCTCCAGGCGTGGAGCTTCTCGCTGGTGGTGCACGTGGGCGTGCTGCTGCTGCTGGCGGCGGCGACGTTCAGCAGCTCCGACGGGGCCAGCGAGCCGCTGAAGATCGACGCGGCGCTGGCGGGCCACCGGGCCGGCGAGAAGGAGGAGCTGCCGATCTACGCCGATCCCGACAACATCGAGCGGAACAAGGCGATCGGCGACGAGAACGCCGACGACCCGCGCGAGCCGGCGATGATGTCGGCGGGCGAATCGTCCAGCGAGGGGGACAGCGAGGCGGGCGGCGTGGTCGTCGCGGGCGCCCTGGGCGTCGGCCGGCCGACGGCCACGCCGCGCATGCGGGGCGCCGGCAAGGGAAAGATCAACGAGGGAAACAGCCTGCCCGGCGTGAAGATCGACGGGCTGTCGCGCTCGCCGCTGACCCTGCTGCCCGCCGCGCCCGCGCTGGACCTCGGCGGCGGCGGCAAGGTCGCCGGCGACCCGGTCTTCGACGTCCAGGAGATCGGCCAGGCGATGGACCAGCTTGCCCACGAGATCATCCGGCAGCTCAAGGACCACAAGATCACCGTGGTCTGGATGTTCGACGAGTCCGTCTCGATGGAGGACGACAAGAAGACCGTGCTCCAGAAGTTCGACCGGGTCTCCACCGAGCTGAAGAAGTTCATGGAGCAGGACAAGAAGGCCGCCGCCAACGGCGCGCTCAATCACGCGGTCGTCGGGTTCGGACAGGACATCGAATACAGGCAAGACAGCCCCATCGACAACATCGACCAGATCGGCAAGGCAATCCGCAGGCTCAAGATCGACCCGACCGGCACCGAGAACACCATGGGCGCCATCCGCGAGGTCGCCGAGCACTATGCCAGGTACGCCCGACGCGGCGACCGCCGGGTCATGCTGGTGCTGGTGACCGACGAATCGGGCGACGACGGCGCGAACATCGAGGAAGCCCGCCAGGCGCTGAAACGCAACCGGATGCCGCTCTATGTCATCGGCCGCCAGTCGCTCTTCAGCTTCCCGTACGCCCACCACCGCTACGAGGACCCGGTCACCCGCGACGTGTATCACCCGCTGATCCGCCGCGGCCCCGAGTCGGCCGACATCGAGATCTACCAGTGGGACGGCCTCTACGGCCGATGGGACGAGCAGCCCTCCGGCTTCGCCCCGTACGAGCTGGCCCGGCTCACCAAGGAATCGGGCGGGATCTACTTCGTCCTGCCGAGCGAGGAGTTCATGCGGGTCCGTCAGCGGGAGAAGGCGTACTCGATCACCCAGCTCAAGGAATACCTGCCCGAGTACGACAACCGCCTGGTCTACACCGAAAAACGCGCCGCCTCGCCGCTGCGGCAGTCCCTCTACGAGATCGTCAAGACCGACAAGCCGTTCCTTTATCGCCGGGATTTCCCGATCGAGCATCCCGCGCTCGTCCAGGCGGCGATGGAGGAGATCCCCAAGGCCAGCGAGCGGCTCAACATGCTCCTGGCGATCCAGAAGCGGCTCGAGTCGCTGAAGAAGGTCCGCGACCGCGATCCCGAGAAGCGCTGGCAGGCCCATTACGACCTGATGCTCGCCCAGACGGTGGCCTTCCAGGTCAAGGCGTATGAGTACCGGGCGCTGATGGCCTCGATCGCCAAGAGCCCGCCGAATCCGAAGAAGCAGCCCGGCCCAGGGCTGATGATCACCTGGGTCGTCGACCACTCCGGCAAGCCGCTGGCTCCCCACAGCGAGACCGCCAAGAAGTACGCCGAGGCCGAACGACTGCTCAAGGACGTCATCGCCAAACACCCGAAGACCCCCTGGGCCGACCTGGCGCAGGACACCCTCAACCGCGGCTTCTCGGTGACGCTCAACGAGTGGCACCACAATCCCAAGTACTACGAGCGCGCCCAGTACGTGCCGAAGTATTAATCAACCCGCGGCGTGGCGACGAAGGGTTGGTCCCGAAAGGATCCCGATCGGGAGGGCAAGTCTCCCGGCGAGCCGGCACCCGGTGCGGCCGAGTCGCCGGATCCTGGCGAACCGGCGACGTGAGTCGCCGGGTTCCTCGCCAGTCCCGGCGCGGGCCCCGGCGCAGGGGACAGCACCCGGCGACTCACGTCGCCGGTTCGCCCCAGTCTGGACTGGGGGGACGGCCCGGTTGCCGGGCCGCGCGCCGCGTGGGATCATCGTGCGGTCCACCAGGGCAAGACCCGACCCATCCGCCGCCGCCGAACAGGCCGGCGACCGGGGCTGAGTCGCGAAGAGACAAGGCCCCCGCCGGCGCGCACGAGGAACACGGACCCAGGCATTGATCGCGGCCATGGCCGAGCTCCGGGCCCGGACCTCGGGCGACTCC
>DAIDHB010000204.1 GCA_027452145.1 Planctomycetales bacterium | reverse complement strand
TCGGGTTCTTCGGCTTCGACGCGCGTGGCGTGGCCGGGCCTCGGCGGTTCCTGCGGACCTCGCTCGCCGTGATGGCGCGTCCCGATTCGGCGCTCTGGGTCACGGCGCAGGGTCGGTTCGTCGACCCTCGGGAGCGTCCGGGCGCGGTCCGGCCGGGGATCGGCCACCTGGCCCACCGGCTGGAGGATGCGACCATCCTGCCGATGGCGGTGGAGTATCCGTTCTGGGACGATCGCTGCCCCGAGGTGCTGGTGCGGTTCGGCCGGCCTCTTGTCATCGAGAGCGGCCGCGAGCGGCACTCTCGCGAGTGGTCGGCCCTGGTCGAGCGAGAGCTGGAGGAGGCCGTCGACCGGCTGGCCGCAGATGCGATCGCTCGAGATCCCTCGCGGTTCTCGATGCTTGTCCAGGGGACGGCGGGTGTGGGCGGGATCTATGATATGGGGCGAAGGCTCCGCGCCTGGGTGGGCGGCCGGGCGTTCCGGCCCGAGCATGCCGCGAGGCCCGCTCGGAATGCGGAGGGAGCGCGGAACCGGCCCCGAGAAGCGTCGCCATCATGACGGTCTTTCTCTGCCTGCTCGTGGCGCTCGCCCTGATCCCAGCGCGGCTGGTGCGCGCGAACCTGCGGGCGTACCGGCCGCCGCCGGAACCCTCCCCGGATCAGCCGCCGCCTCGGATCTCGGTGCTGATCCCGGCGAGGAACGAGGAATCCGCAATCGGCGCGGCGATCGCGGCCGTGCTGGCGAGTCGGGGGGTCGAGCTGGAGGTGCTGGTGCTCGACGATCGCTCGGAGGACGCAACGGCCGAGGTCGTCGGGGTGATCGCCCGTTCAGACTGGCGGGTGCGGCTGATTCGGGGACCCGAGCTGCCGCCCGGCTGGTGCGGCAAGCAGCACGCGTGCTGGGTGCTGGCAGGGCAGGCGAGCCACCCCCTGCTGGTCTTCCTCGACGCCGACGTGCGGCTGGCCCCCGATGCCCTGGCGCGGATGGCCGCATTTCTGGAAGCGTCCGGGAGCGACCTGGCAAGCGGCTTCCCGCGGCAGGAGACCCTCGGCCTGCTCGAGAAGCTGGTGATCCCGCTGATGCACTTCATCCTGCTGGGTTTCCTGCCGATCGACCGGATGCGGCGGAGCGGCGACCCGACCTTTGCGGCGGGTTGCGGGCAGCTCTTTATCACGACGCGAGCGGCCTATCACCGCTCGGGCGGCCATGCGTCGATCCGTGGGTCGCTGCACGACGGGATCAAGCTGCCGCGGGCCTATCGTCTCGCCGGGCTGCACACGGACCTCTTCGATGCGACCGAGCTGGCGTCCTGCCGGATGTACCGCTCGGCCGGCGAGGTCTGGCGCGGGCTGGCCAAGAACGCCGGCGAGGCGCTGGCCGCGCCCCGAATGATCGTGCCGATGACCCTGATCCTGCTAGGCGGTCAGGTCGTCCCGTTCGCGATCCTGGCCGCCGAACTGGCGGTTGGGCCGTTTCGATGGGATCCGGCGATGCTCGCGGGAGCATCGGCGGCGGCCGCGGCATCGTGGTATTCCCGCTGGGCGCTGGCATTCCGGTTCAGCCAGTCGCGGCTGGGGGCGCTTTTGCATCCGGTGGGGATCGTCGTCCTGGTGGCGATCCAGTGGTATGCTTGGGCCAGGGATCTCTCCGGGCGACCGTCCTCGTGGAAGGGCCGGCTCTACCGCGCACCGGGGGCCCTGGACCTGGACCAGTCGAGATAGGAGTCGCCCGCGCCATGACCCGGCCGATGCCCGAACGATTGCCGATTGGCCCGCAGCCGATCAACCTGACGCAATTGTTGAAGCGGGCCGGCTGGGCCCTCAGCGGCGGCGAGGCCAAGTCGCTGATCGCCGAGGGGCAGGTGCGGGTGAATGGCGAGGTCGAACTGCGGAAGCGACGGCAGCTCCGCGCCGGCGACATCGTGGGCCTCGAGGACGGGCCGAGCGTGGAGCTGACGGACGAGGAGTGAGCGGGACTTCCCGTCGGAAACCACCGCGATCCCTGTTCGGCGCGGGTCACCGACCCCGCCGGGGAGCGGTCTTGTTCGGCGCGGGCCTCCGACCCCGCCGATCCGCCCAACCGAAGGTGTCCCTCGCGATCGGGGGCCGGAGGAGGCGAGGGAGACCTTGGGCACTACCGTCCGGGACGGAGGACGGATTCTGGGTCGGAGGAAGGGGCCGGCGTAACTTGCCATCTCGCCTATGAGCGACGCAACGGCAACGCGCTCCAACCCCGATGCGAAACGATCCAACCCGATCAGTCCAGCCGTGCGTCGCCGCAGCGGACGCATTCGACTTCGGCCAGCGAAGGGCAGTCATCCGGCAGCGTGGCCTTGTCGATCAGCATGTTGGGGATCTCGTCCTGGATGGCGAACCTCGGCCCGCAGCGGGTGCAGACGAGCCAGTTCCCCTCCCGTCGCAGGGGGGCCTTGCCGATCGGGCAGACCAGGAGTGCCAGCATGTCCTGATTGATCATCGCGCTTGCGTCCTTCCGTTCTCGTTTCCGCTCCGGCTCTGCTCCGCTCGGCTCTCGGCTTTTCGTTCAATCCGGCGCTTTCGCCCATTATGCGGACTGACGCCCGTACGTTGAAGGCGAGACTCCGCATCGATGCGGCGGGCCGGGCGGATGGCGCATTCTCGGCGAGACGTCCGGCCGAGAATCGCGACGATTCGGGCGAGCCTGGTCTTCCAAAGGATTGGGGTTTGTGGGAATATGAATGATCTCGTGAACCGGGCGCAGGAAGCTCTCCCCCTTCCCCGTTTCGCCTCATCCCCGCATTGGCCGCGTGGGTGTCCGACGGGACGACCAGGATGGCAGACAATTACGTCGTCAGATATGGTCGGATGCGGTTCCTCGGCGAGTGCGCCGGTCTGCCCGGGCAGGATCACCCCCGCGGACAGACGGTCGTCATCCGCAGCGATCGGGGTACCGAGCTGGGCGAGGTGCTCTGCGCCGCGTCGGACCGCACGAGTCCGTACCTGCCCGACCGGCTCGAGGGCGAGATCCTCCGCGTGCCGACGGATGAGGACCGCGAGCGGCAGGAGCGGAACGCCCGCGAGCTGCCCGCTGATTTTGACGTCTGCAATGAGCTGATCGCCCGGCGCAAGCTCCAGATGGACCTGGTCGACGTCGAGATCCTCCATGGCCGCGAGCGGGTGGTCTTTTACTACCTGGCCGAAAAGCGGGTCGATTTCCGCGAGCTGGTCAAGGACCTGGCGCGCGCCCTGCGCACCCGCATCGAGATGCGGCAGATCGGCGTGCGGGACGAGGCGAAGCTGCTGGCCGACTACGGGGACTGCGGTAAGCCGGTGTGCTGCAACACCCACCTGTCGCGGATGCCACCCGTCTCGATGAAGATGGCGAAGCTCCAGAAAACGACGCTGGACCCGTCGAAGATCTCCGGCCGGTGCGGCCGGCTCAAGTGCTGTCTGCGGTACGAGTACGACACGTATCGCGAGCTGGAAAAAACCCTGCCGCCCACGGGCTCGACGGTGGTCACTTCGGCAGGCCGGGGGCGAGTGGTGGGCCAGGAGATCCTGGCGCAGAAGCTGGTGGTAGAGTTCGACGATCAGCGCCGCGTGATCGTCGCGCTGGGCGACGTGTTGCACGTCGAGCCGTCCCGCGGCCGGGGGCCTGCCCCGGCCGCACGCAAGGCCCGCGGCGAGAACGAGAACGAGACCGAATCCGGCGCCCTGCGGGCGCGCCTCGATGGAGATGACCTCGACCCTGATATGGAAGATGACGATCCCACCGACCTCGACCGACCGCTCGAACGCCGTTTCTGAATCCACCCCTCCGAGATCAGCCCGCTCGGTGCCGAGCCGGTTCGAATTCACAGGATGGCCTGTCCCATGAGCCTTCGCAATCGCTTTCCTCGGATCATCGCGGCCGACCCGCGATTCTCGATCGAAGCCTATGCCTTCATCCTCGAGGCGCTCGATCACGCGCGGGTTCACAAGCTCCAGTCCCTCAACCGCGCCGAGCCCCAATCGGCCCCGGCCACCCCGAAGCGGCGGCCCGCCTCGTCGCGGGCCCGCTCGCGGCGGGCCCAACGCTCCGGGCACGTCACGGGGCGCGAGCTGTGCGAATCGGTGCGCAAGGTGGCGCTCAGCCAGTTCGGCTTGCTGGCGGCCACCGTGCTGGCGCACTGGGGCATCCGTTCGACTTCCGACATCGGCGATATCGTCTACAATATGATCGCCACCGGCGATCTGGAGAAGACGCCGAGCGATTCGCGAACCGACTTCGACAACGTCTTCGACTTTGCCACGGCGCTCAGGCCCAAGCTGGCGCTGGCCCTCGACGAACCCGCCTGAAATTCTGTCATGGAAGGTTCTGGACCGTCTTGTCGGGTGGGCATGGCCACCTGCTCGGGGCTCGCCCGGAGGGCGATGCCCCTACCCCCCAACGGTCTCTCCACGGCAGAATCGGATGCGGAGGAAGGATGATTCCGTGAAAATGCCGACCGTCCGACAGCGGTTCTTCGCCGGTATGGGACTGTACCTGGCGTGGGTCGGGTTCCTGGTCATTCTCGCGCTCACCTCGGCGACAGGCCCGCCCAGCGGACCGGTCGAGGACGGTCCGGTCCCGGTTCAGTTCGACACGCCGGAGGAAGCGCCCGCTCCGGCCGGCACCGTCCCGGCCCGGTGACGGAGTATCGGGCCGGCTCGGTCCTGATCAGGCCGGGACTGATCCGGCAAGGCGACCGCGGCCTCGGAAGGGATCCGAAAGCTGCCGCCGCCGTTTGAGCTCCTGGAACGCCTCGAGCCGAGGGCGCAGGCGCTCGCGCACCTCGTCGACCGACCAGACCTGGTAGTCGTGCCCGTCGAAGCCGACGTCGAGCGCGGCCCAGGCGGAGGCGTCGCGCACCGGACAGAGGTCCGGCTGCCGTTCGTAGAGGGCATGGACGTGGCCGTAGAGGTGGACGTTGGGCGACTCCACCGAGCCGTGATGCTGCCCGTTCCAGGTCAAAAGCGGGTAGTGGTTCAGCGTCATCCGCATGCCCTCGACCTGGATCTCAACCTGGTCGTAGGTCGCCGAGAACAGGTCGCGGTATCGGCGGTCGTCGTGGTTGCCCCAGACGAGAAACACCGTCCGGCACTGGATGCGGTCGCGGAACCAGCGGGCGTTGCGCAGGCAGTCGCGGCCGCCGAAGACCCAGTCCCCCAGGCACCACAGGACGTCGCTCGTGCCGACTCGGGCGTTGATGTTGGCCGCCAGGCCCTCGTTCATGTTGTGGATCGATTCCTCGCTCATCCGCAAGGAACGAAGATCGTCGCCCGCCGCCTCGAGCATCAGGAATGCGTCGCGGTCCGCGGGCGTCATGAAGGCCAGCCGGCGGCAGTGCTTCATGATGTTTCCGTGGAAGGCGTGGGGGTCGCTACAGAAAAACGTCGCCATGACCTTGCGTTTCCGGCGTCGGGGCCGGCTCCGACCAGCTTTTGTCCTTCGATCATTTCTTCTATCGGATTAGACGACCCGGAAGCCCGTAGAGTTCGGCGGGTCGGGCGTATGAAGTCGTCCGCTCGTCGAAAGGCAGTCGAATTCGCCCCGCGCAACGAACGAGGACCGGGGCCCCAACCGCTTTGGTCCCGGGCCCGGTCCTCGCGTGTTTTCGACCGGTTCGACGCCGCGCGCAGGCGGGCGTCAGTATGGGTAATTGCTCATGTAGAAGCCGCCGTAGGGCCCCGTCCCGATCGAGATCGAGGTCCCGTAGACCGCCGGGTAGCCGCCATAGCCCAGGCCGTAGCCCGTGTAGCCAGGGCCGGTACCCATGGCGGGGTATCCCATGCCGTAACCGCCCATGCCGTAACCGCCCATGCCGTAGCCGCCGAAGCCGGGATAGCCCATGCCGCCGTAACCCCAGGTGGTATTCCGATAGCCCATGCCATATCCCCCCCAGCCGTAGCCGTAGCCGACGGGGTGATACATGCGATAGCCCCAACCGGGGCCGTAGGCGTGGTATCGGTAGCCGTATCCATAACCGCGGAAGGGGCCGCCACGGCGGAAGACCCCCGCCTGCGAGTTGCTGCCGAAGATCCCCAGGCCGACGGCCAGGAGGCTGACGACCAGGAGCGAGCGCAGGTGGCGTTTCATGATGCAAGTTCTCTCGCGCCCCGTTGTCCGGTCGCGGGAGCCGGCCGTGACAACGGAGACCGGCCGGCTCGACATCAGACCTTTGATGCAACCGCCAGGCCAAATGGGTTGGTTTCGGCCGGCGCGGCAGCCCTGGCCTGCTGGATCCTGGCGAGTCGACGCCGACGAACCCAGTAAAACAGGATCGGCAGGAACAGGTCGATCACCTCGTCGGCAACGAGGATGCCGCCGAGGACGGGTGCGGCCATCGGCCGGATGATCTCTGACGCGACCCCGGTCGACCAGAGCATCGGGGCCAGCCCCAGGATGACGGTCCCCTCGGTCAGCAGCTTGGGCCGCAGGCGATGGACGGCCCCGTCGAGCACGGCCCGGCGGAGGTCGTCAGGCCCCATGCGGTCGAGTCCTCCCGCGCGCTCGACGGCCTCGCGAAGATACACCAGCATGATAATGCCGGTGGAAGTGGCCATGCCCAGGCAGGCGATGTAGCCGATGGCGACCGTGACCGACAGCCTCAGGCCCATCAGCCACTGGAAGAACAGCCCTCCTGCGATCGCGCCGGGCACCGCGAGCATCACAATCAGGGCATCGGCCAGGTCGTGGTAGGTCAAGTACAGGATCAGGAAGATCAGCACGACGACCGCGGGCACGACGAGGGCGAGCGTCCGGCGCGCGCGGAGTTCGTGCTCGAACTGGCCGGTCCACTCGAGGAAGACCCCGGAGGGCAATCTCGCCTCGCGCGCGACCGCCTCGCGGGCGTCCTCGACGACCGATGCGGCGTCGCGCCCGCTGGTGTTCAGCCGGACGTAGCTGCGCAGCAGCCCATTTTCGCCCTTGATCGTGGCCGGGCCCTCGATGACCCGGACGTCGGCCACCTCGCCGAGAGTCACCTGGCGTGGCGCCGGCGGCGGCGAGCCCGGGCCCTGCGACCGGCCGAGGGCGGTGACGAGCAGGTTGCGGATGGACTCCTCGTCCTCGCGGGCGGCGCGGGGATAGCGGAGGACGACCGGGTGCCGCTCGCGGTTTTCCATGGTCCGCGTGACGACCCGGCCGGCCATCGCCGTCTCGATCAGGTCGTTGACCTCGCCGGCCCGGACCCCCAGTTGCGCCGCTTTTTCGCGATCGAGCCGGACCTCGATGTAGGGCTTGCCCCGGATCGGATCGGCGAGCACGTCGACCGCGCCCGGCACACGCTTGACGACCCGGGCCACCTCGTCGGCGCCGCGGACGACGTCGTCGAGGTTCCGGCCGAGGACGCGGATGCCGATCGGCGTGTTCACGCCGGTGGAGAGCATGTCGACCCGGTTCTGGATCGGCATCGTCCAGACGTTGGTCCAGCCCGGCATCTGCACGGCGGAGTCGAGCTCGCCGCCGAAGCCGGCCAGCTCGTCGCGGTCGACCTGCCAGAGCATCACGGTCGCGGCGAACCGGCGCACCAGCTCGGCCTGGATGGCGTCGAGGGTCGGCTCGGGCGCGAGAATCGGCGTGGAGGCCGCGCCGCCGCCGTGATGATGGCCGCCGGCCGCGGCGGACGGCGCGTGCAGGCGCACCGCCGCGTCGATCGCCGCCCCGCGCACTCGGGCCAGTTCCGCCAGGTGCGCCGCCACCGCGGCGTCGACGACGTTGGCTCGCTCGAGGAGCTGCTCGATCGCGATCCGCGTGAAGGTCGGCGCCGCCCGGGTGAGGAGTTCGGCGTCCAGCCTCGCGACGTGCCGCCGCCACAGGGGCAGCGCCCGCGCCTCAGCCGGGACGGACGGATGCATCGAGGTCGGAGAGACGCCGTTCGTCTCGCGCAGGACGTCCTCGTTGCGGTGATAGGCGAACTCGCGGCTCATCGCGTCGAACCGGCGCAGCGCCTCGGCCGTCGCTTCTTCGACCAGGCGATTCCCCGCGGCGTCGCCGGCCGGCGGCGCGATCACGCCGCGGCTCAGCAGGGCGTCGAGCGCGAGCCGGACCTGATGCCGGGCGTCGTCCGAAGCGAGCTTGCGCCGGGGCCAGAGCCCGCGGGGGCGGAAGCTCACCATGGTCTCGATCATGTCCATGGGCGCCGGGTCGGTGGGCGTCTCCGCGCGGCCGGCCTTCCCCACGACCATCTCCACCTCGGGGAAGCGGCAGAGCACCATGTCGCGGGCCTTGAGGTCGTCGAGCGACTCGGCGACCGAGGCACGCGGGACGGTGATCGGCATGTCCATCACCATCCCCTCGTCGAGCGGGGTCAGGAACTCGCGTTCCAGGGGCTTGATCCACCCGTCGGCGACGAGGGCCACGACCACGAGGCCGGCCGGCGCGACGATCGCCCATCGTCGCGACGAGGCCAGCATCGCCGTGGCTGCCATCCCCAGCACCAGCGTGCCGAGAAAGACCGAGCGGATACCCAGCGGGGCCGCCCCGAGCAGGAAGGTTGCGCCCAGGATCCATGCCAGGACGACCGGCCGGTCGATCAGGAACGAGAGTGCGGGACGGTAGACCTCGATCACCGTGCGCACCAGCGGATTCTCGGCCTCGGATCGCAGGCGGCCACGGATGAACACGGTGCAGAGCGCGGGCACCAACGTGATGGCGAGCACGGCGACGGACGCCAGGGCGAACGTCTTGGTCCAGGCGAGCGGGTGGAACATCCGTCCCTCGATGCCGCCCAGCGCGAAGACCGGCAGGAACGACAGGAGCATGATCGCCACCGAGAACACGATCGGGCGTCCGACCGCCAGGCACGCGGGGAGTACCAGCTCGCGGACGTCGCCCCGCACGCGGGCCGAGCCGAAGTGGACGTGCAGGCGGTGCATGACGTTCTCAGCCATCACCACGGACGAGTCGACCAGGACCCCGATCGAGATCGCGATCCCCGCGAGCGACATCGCGTTCGCCGGCACGTCGAGGATGCCCGTTTTCCGTAGGATCGCCAGGACGAGGAACGACGAGAGCGCCGCCAGCGGCAGGATGCCGGCGATCACCAGCGAGGCCCGCAGGTGGAGCAGGATCAGGAGCACGCAGAGCGTCGCCGACGCCATCCCCTCGACCACCGTGGTCGTCACCGTGTCGATGGCCCCCTCGATGAGCGGCGTCCGGTCGTAGAACGGGACGATCCGGACGCCTTCCGGCAGGCCGGACTGGACCTCGGCGATCCTGGCCTTGATCCGCCGCGTTACCTCGAGCGGGTTCTCGCCGCGGGCGATCAGGACCACCCCACCGACGACCTCGTTGCCGTCCTTCTCGAGCACGCCGCGGCGGAAGCCGGGCGCCTCGGCGATCCGCGCAACGTCCGCCAGCCGGATCGTTCCTCCGCCGGGCGCGATCAGCACCACGTTTTCGAGGTCCGAGACGACGCGGCCCGGGTCGAATGAGTCGTCGCCAGGCGTCCTCGACGAGCCCAGCCAGCCGACGCCGCGGACCACATACTCGGCATTCCCCTTCTGGACGACGTGGCCGGATGCCGCCGCGTTGGACGATGCGATCGCATCGCGGACGGCCCCGATCGTCACGCCGAATAACCGGAGACGCCCGGGGTCGATGGCCACCTCGTACTCGATCTGGAATCCGCCGACCGAGGCGACCTCGGCGACGCCCGGCACCGAGCCAAGCTGAGGCCGGACGTACCAGTCCTGGATCGATCGAAGCCGGCCGAGGTCCAGCCCGCCCCCTTCCACCGTGTACCAGAAGATCTGGCCGGTCGCCGGCGAATCGGGACCGACCGTCGGCACCACTCCCTCCGGCAGCCCGGCCCGGCTGGCGTCCAGCCGCTCCGTCACGAGCCGTCGTGCCTCGGCGGCGGGGACGCGATCGTCGAAGATCACGCTGATCGTCGAGAACCCGACGTCGCTCGATGACCGCACGACGTGGATCCCGGCCGCCGCGCGCAGGCCGAGCGCCAGCGGGTACGTGACCTGGTCCTCGATCTCGCGGGGGCCGTGCCCGGGCCACTCGGTGAACACGATCACCTGGTGTTCGGAAAGGTCAGGGATCGCGTCGACGGAAGTGTCCCAGGCGGCCCAGATTCCGAGGGCAGCCAGGATCGCTCCGGCCACGATCACCACGTTTCGATGGCGCACGGAATAGGTGATGATTCCGTCGATCATGGCCGCCCCCGGCCCGCGTCCGGGAGCTTCGCCATGTAGCGTTGCGGATCGCTGCGCAGGGCGGCCTCGCACCCCTTGCAGCAGAGGAACACGACCTGGCCGGAGACTTCCACCCGTTTTGGAGTTCCCATCGAGCCCAGCGGCTTTCCCGTCACGGGACAGGTTTTCTGGCGTTCGGCCAGCGCGCGATCGGATCGGCCGAGGCCCGTAAACGGGCTGGCGGCGTCCTTGGGCTGGCGGACCGCGGCGGGCGGTTCGGCCGTCTGGGCCGCCCCGGCGTCGCGATCTCGCCGCGCGGCGCCGAAGTACGCGGCGGCCAGAGTGGGGTTCAGCCGGGTCTCAGCGTCCAGCAGGAACGCGCCCGAGACGGCGACCGCCTGGCCCGGCTCGATCCCTCGAACGATCGGGTAGAAGTCGCCGCAGCGCGGGCCGACCTCGACCTCGACACCGTCGAACATGCCGGGCATGCTCTCGACGAAGACGACCTTCCGGGCGCCGGTGTCGACGACGGCCGACTGGGGCACGGCGAGCACCTGGCCCGGCGGGGCGAAGTAGACGACCCGGGGCTGGAGCCTCATACCGCCGCACTGCTGGCAGGTCCGGCCGGGCTCGCCGGCCTGGACATCCGGGTGCATCGGGCACCACCAGCGGACGCGCTCCAGGTCGCCGAGTGCGCGGGACATCCGATTCTTGCCGTCGATCGGGCAACGGCCGGCCTCGACTGCGATCGTCTCGGGGTGGTCGTGGCAGACGTAGATCACGCCGGGCTCGCGCGGTCCCCGGCGAGGAGGTTCTCTCGGCAAGGCGAGGAAGGGGTCGAGGGTCGCCACATCGGCATGGAATCGGAGTTCGGCGATCATCCCGGCGAGAAGGGCCGGCGGCGGATTGTCGATCGCGACGGTCACATGCGCGTGATCAATTCCCTGGCTCGAAACGCGAGCGAGCGAGCGGATCCGCCCGGCGAATGGTGCGAGGCCCGCCAGATCGGGGCAGCTCACCTCGACTTCCTGTCCCTCGGCGATCCAGGGCGCCAGGCGCATCGGGATCTCGACGGTCGCCGCGGCGGACTTCTCCTGGCGGGCGACCCGCCCCGAGGCGGTCGCCTCGCGGCGGAGCGGCCGGTAGCCGACGGGGGCGGTCTGGATGCCCGCGAGCTGGATTCGATACGGTGTGAACTGCATCCGGGCCAGGACCCCCTCGGGCAGCATCACGGCGTCGCCGCGCCGGCGTCGGACGAGGGCCATGTTGCAGACACCGCAGCGTCCGGGTCCGTTGGAGACGACGCCCGGGTCCATCGGGCAGAAGTACTCCGTGTCGCTCGAAACCGGGAGCCTGAACGTGTTCACGCCGACCATCGGGTGAATGAGCCGGTCCCAGTGGTTGCGGATCGCGTCCCACCGGCTGGCGACGAGCGTTGCGGCGACTAGCACGATCGGGATTCGCAGGCGCACCTCGGCCATCCGGATGGCCGATCCCATCCAGGTGCCGAGCCGGCCGGCCGGGCCGACGCGGGATGGCCGGGTCGCCGGGTCGGGGGTGGGGCGCGATCGGGGTAGCAACTCGATTCCTCCCTCGCCGGCGGGCCGGGCGGCCGCCGCTTCGATCAGCTCTCGCTCCCAGGCCCATCCACGTCGGTCGCCCCCGCGTCGCCAGGACCGGGTCGTTTTTCGGGGGTGCTGGTCTCCTTCGACGGCACGGCCGCGGGCGGCACCGTTTCCGGCGCCATGTCCATGTTCATCATCATGTCGAAATCTTCGGCGCGATAGACCCAGATGGGGCTGCGGTCGAAGACATAATACGGGGCGAGAACGGTTTCCCCGGGGTCGGTCAGCTCGAGGCGCACCACGACGCGGCGGAGGTTGTCGACCTCGGACTCGCTCAGGATTTCGAACTTGCTCAACTTCTGCCCCGGCCGCCGTTGTCGATCGACGAAGATCAGGGAGCGGCCGGCGGCCGCTGCGGAGTCGGTCTGCGGCGAGTCCCGCCACTCCTCCAGGGCCGCCTCGAGGGCACGGCGGGCGATTCGAGAGTCGGGGAGGAGCTTCCGCGGAGGCGGTCTCGGCCCGGACGCCGGCTCGCACGCGGGGCAGGCGATCGCGATGACGGCGAGGGCGAGCCACCGCCTGCATCCGCTCGGCAAAACGGTTGGGTCCATTGGCCTCCTCCTGGTCGTTCACATCCGGGCCGGGGGCCCCTAACTGTGGGGACGAGCCCCTTCAGGGGCGGGGGCCGATCCCCCACGATTCCGGGCCTTTCATCGTCCCCGGCGCCGCGCTGGGTTCGCGGCCTTGCTCAACCTCGGGTCGTCGTCCATGTTGATGTTCCGCAGGTAATCCTCCTCGCGGAAGATCATCACCGGTCCGCGCCCGAGCACGTAGTAGTTCGCCTCCTCGACCTTCGCCGGCTTTTCGAGGTCGAGCCGGACCGAGAATTTCAGCTCGGCGGCGCTCCGGTCCTCGCCGAGGATCTCGAAGGACTTCAGGCGATCGCCGAGACTCCACGGGGTGTCCATGACCTGGATGACGGGCTCGGTCCCGGAGAGGGTCCCCGGCTTCGCCCCGTCGCGCCACGCCTTGAGCGCCGTCTCCAGCGCGCCGCGTGCATCGGTCGTCGCCGGCAGTGCGTCGATGGTACGGGTGCCGCAGCCGGCGACGGCCAGGAGCAGGAACAGGGCGCCGGCGAGGAATCGGGTACGCCCGAACAGAATCTGCATGAACCTATTCCCTGATCAATAGGAGTCGGAGGAGATGACCTCGCCGCCGTTCCGGGTGCCGAGGGCCCGCCAGGTGACGAGGGAGACGCTGTTCTTGATGAACTTGACGCTGCCGTCCCCGAAGAGGACGTTAACGCCGCCCGGATGGTTGCTCGAGGGAGGAACCTGCATCGGCATGTTCGCCATGTTGCCTCCGGCGAAGCCGATGCCCGCGCAGGTCTTGGTGTTGGGCGTCGAGACGTGGTTGTACTGCGTGCAACACATCTCGCCCATCACCCAGCTCGCCCCCTGGGCATGGGTCAGCCGCAGCGCGGTCGTCGGCGTGCTCATGCAGGTCAGGTACGTGGAATTCAGGTCGGTGGGGGCCGCCATGATCAACGAGTCGGATCGGGCATCCCCGTCGGCCATGCCGCTGCCGCGGATCTTCTCGCTGAAGAACGCGGTGTTGCTCATGCCGTCGGTGATGCTCGCGGGCCTGACTGAGCTCCAGTAATAGAAGATCCCCCGCGGGACGACGTTCGGGGCCACGCTCGAGGGATTGTTGTCTCCCAGGTCGCATGCCCACGTCTCCATGTTGCCCAGGTAGTTGTTGACGCCCGTCCAATCCGAGAGCGGCTGATTACCGTCCGTCGGGCAGAGGAAGGCATTCACCTGGACCCGCGACGCGGTCGCATTCTGCCGCTGAGTGTTCTGGTACGGCGGCATGAATGGGACGTCGCCGGCCATGCCCGGCGTCTCCGGCGCGAGGTTGAAGTTGATGCTGTTGAACAGTACTCCCTGCTCCATGAACATCAGGAGCTGGCTGTGCGTCGACCACCGGGCGTAGTACTGCGTTCCCGGGACGACCAGGTTGTAGCTGGCACCCTTGCCGAATGGCAGGCACCGGAAGCTGGTCATGTAGTTGTTGCAGGCGAGGCCGATCTGCTTGAGATTGTTGGTGCACTGGGCCCGGCGGGCGGCCTCGCGGGCCGACTGCACGGCCGGCAGCAACAGCGCGATCAGCACGACGATGATGGCGATGACGACGAGCAGTTCGATCAGGGTGAAGCCGGATCTGGGCCTTTTCATATTCGGGAACTCCGGGCGGGAAGAAGGATCGCGACGGATGAGGGCATGAGCCTCGGGACGAACGAGAGCGATGCGGAACACCATCGATGCCGGGCCGCGCAATGACCCTCGCGCCGCGCGGACACGCATCGTCGATCCGGCCGGACCGGCGGCGTGGCGTCGCGCGACCGGGCAGGCGCGGGAGGGCCTTCGTGGGTTGTCCTGTCGTCACGACCCGCGTCGGAGTGCGGCGCGAAGGCGGACGTGGCGAGCAGCCGCCAGGCTCGCGACGACGTCGAAGGCGCAGCCGTTGACCGGCCCCGGAATCCGGCGACGTCATCTTGCTGGAGAGCCTGGTCGACGATCAGCGCGGCGGGCGCTCGATGGGATGGGTCGAGAGGCTGGAATGCAGCGCCGCGGTGGGCGTACGGCAAAGACGCGTCGAGGGGCTTGCCCAGGGTGTGCCGACGGCCAGGGTACCCCAGTGGTCGCGGAACTGCGGGGCCGGATCGACGGGCGCGATCGGGACCGAGGGGGCCTGGGAGCAGGTGCCGCCGGCACACGGGGATCGCGAGGGCTGCCGGCTTGCCGGGCCGTCGACCGGGGCAAGAGGACCATCCAGGATTGACAGCCGATCCACGGCGCTCGACGAACCGGCGGGTGCGGCCCAGGGATGGGTACAACCGGCGCCAGCCTCCGCCGGCACCAGCGCGTACGCGGCCGCCAGCAGGAATCCTGCCGCGACCCTCGAACGGCGAACGACCCGGCGGAACGGCAGATCCATGGGAGGGAAAGGACCCCGGCGAATGGAAGAGAGGACAGCCTTCGGACGGTTCGCTGGCGATTGCCGGCCGGTCGCCCTCGGGTCGATCATCGACCGCGGCCGGCCGCTCCTGAAATCCAATCCTTGCAATTTAGCCGCCGGGACGCGGATCCGCAAGTAGGTTTTGCCGAAGTCGCGGGTCGCGACGCTGTCGGCATCCCGGTTGTGCTGGGTCAGGGCCGGTGCGACTGGTGGAAGTCAGCGAGGCGGCGTTCCTTCCGGCGTCGCCCGGACGAGCCGGCGACAGATCTCCGGCCGGCGGACGCGGGAGGGCGGCCGCCGGCCGGGGACAAATGCGGGACGAATGATCATGGATGAGAACGACGAACGCGCGGGCCGGGGGTGCCCTCCATGCGGTCCCGGCCGTCGGCGAATGGGGATGCGACGGGCCGATGGAGGCCGGCCCGGGCGCCCCTTTTCAGCCGGCGCTCGAGGCCCGGCCGAGCTTCTCGAGGGCGTCGAGGGTCATCTTGCGCACCGCTTCCTTGGTCACGCCAAGCCGGGTGCCGATGTCGGTGTAGCTCTTGGGGGACTCGCCCGCGAGGCCGAACCGCAGGACGACCGCGTGGCGCTCGAGGCCGCCGAGCCGTTCGAGCCGGCGGAGGACCAGGGCCTGCTCGTCCTGGTCCTCTAGCCACGCCTCGTGCCGGCTCCGCGCGGACAGGGCGGGGCCGCCGTCCGAGGCGAGTCGGTCGCAGAAGCGGGCGACCTTCATCCGCCCGGCACGCTGGAGGCGGTCCATCTGCATCCGCTCCGCCGGGTCGAGACCCAGGGCTTCGGCGACCTCGTCGAAGGTCGGAGCTTCTCCGCCGGGTCGGGTCAGTCGGCGCTCGACACGCCGCCAGCGGGCGAGCAGCCTGGAGACGTGGCCCGGCAGGCGGATCGTCGCCGCGCTCCCCGTCAGCGCCGTGAGGATCGCCTCCTTGATCCAGTAGGTCGCGTAGGTATGGAAGGCCGTGCCGTGCGACGGGTCAAAGCCCTGCGCGGCCCGGATGAGCCCCAGGTTGCCCTCCCCGGTCAGGTCGTCGTGCGTCAGTCCCCGATCCCGATACATCGACGCGATCCGCTCGACCAGGTGCATGTACGCCTTCACCACGATGTTCCGCGCCGCCACATCGCCCGCCGCGATCCGCGTCGCCAGCCGGGCGATCTCCCCTTGCGTCAGGGCGGAGTGCGTCATTGCCGTCGCCGCGCCGTCATTCGTGGAACGACCGCGCCGGCCATCACGTCGAGGTGTCCTTGTCGCTTTCATCGACATCAATTCCCGTTCTGGATGATCTCGAACCCCGAGTCCAGCGGGCGACGGTGCCCGCAGAACCGCGAACCCACAAACCCTCGGTCCGGCACGCGCCCTCGTCTCCTCGAGTTGTCATCGCGTGAGCCGATCCGGAACCGTCCGACATCTTCGTCGCTGCTGCCATCCGCCTCAGACTCCAAGCAAGAGGTGTCCCTTCTCGCGAAGGGCCAGGATCTGCCCTTGTTGCGACGTTGCAACAAGAACAGGGCCGATCTTAAGCCGCGAGACGCCAGATTGTCAAATCCTAAAAAACTTTTTATAGCCTCTGGGTGCTTGGGGCTATGCGAGGATCCTGGGAGTTTTAAGGGCTCGCGGGCTTCAAAATGGGTCAACAATAGAGATGAGGCAAGACAACAGCGGACATAAAGGAAAGAGCGGTTTATTGTTGCAGTCTCATTAAACCGGGACAGAAGCCTCGCGCAGACGCGGCTGGAAGTTACCCTCAAGTCGATCGTCGTCTTCGTTCCTGGATACGAGTGATCCCGGCCGGTGCGGCGTCAGCGGGCGGGGTGGAACCGTCCCGGGCTGCGGGCGAAAATCACCCAAACGGGAAGACTCGAGGGGATGTCGAGCGAGCGAACGACCCCGCGGAGGGGCGGGCGGGATCAGCCCTTGCCGGCAGCGAGGCGGATGATGGGGAGCAAGCCGTCGGCCTGGGCCGTGGCGACGCGCAGGCCGTCGGGATGGAGGTCCATGTCGCGTGCCGAACCCGGCAGCGCGAGCCGGTGATAGTCCTTGTCGGCGCCGGCCTTCCAGAAAAGGAGATGGCCGCCGCTGTTGGCGCCCGATACGCCCATGAGGGTGCCGTCAGCGAGGTATTTGAGACGCCAGATGACACCGCTGATGATGCCGTCGGCCAGCAGCGTGCGGGCGAGCTTGCGGGTCTTCGCGTCGAAGATCAGGACGAGCGGTTCATGCACGGCGCCCAGCGGGTTCGTGGCCTTGTGCAACCCGCCAGCCGCGACGTGCGCCCCGTCGGCTGAGATCGCCAGGCCTCGCACTCCGCCGAAGTCGACCTGCTGTCCGCCGTCGTAGGTATGAAGCGCCTTCGCGTCGAAGACGCCGAGGTCCTTGCCGGTCGCCGCGTCCCACTGCCGCACCGAGCCGAGCAGGTCGCCCGAGAAGACACTCTTGCCGTCGGGGTGGAACTCGACGGAGTAGATGTGACCGGCGTGGCCGGACAGCTCGCGGATCGGCCGGCCGGTCGCGGCGTCCCAGAGCCGGACCAATCGGTCATTACCGGCGCTGGCGAGGACCTTGCCGTCGGGGCTGACGGCCAGGGCCCGGATCCAGCCGCGGTGCGCCTCGATCCGGCGGACGAGCTTCGGCGCGTCGGAGCCCGCATCCCAGGCGGCGATCCGGCCGTCGCCGCCGCCGCTGAACGCGGTCTTGCCGTCGGGGGCGATGGCCATCGAGAAGACCCATGAGTCGTGCCCGCCCGCGAGGTCGGTCGTCTTGCCGCCGGCCACGGCGACGCGGCGGACGGTCGAGTCCTCGGCCCCGCAGAACGCGAACCGTCCGGACGGGTCGAACCGGCAGCAGACCAGCGGACGACCGACCTTCCAGCGATCGAGGATGTGGGCCTGCTTGGCGTCGAGCCCGGATGGTGTGCCCATCGTGGTCTTCCCCGCGGCGTTGAGACTTGCTGGTTCGATCATGCCAGAATCGCGGCGATGCCGCGCGAGGCCGGGTCGGCCATCGGCATCTCGCGGCCGTCGACGTCGAACGAGTCGGTCGAGTTCACGCCGACGGCCTGGAGGTAGGTGTGGAACAGGTTGGCGTGGTCGACCTGGCCGTCGACGACCTCGGTCCCCTTCGCGTTGGTCTTGCCGTAGGCGACGCCGCGGTGGACGCGCGCGCCGGCCATCACAACCGTCCAGGCGCGCGACCAGTGGTCGCGGCCGTAGAGGTGGTTGATGTGCGGCGTCCGGCCGAACTCCGACAACACGACGATCAGGGTCGAGTCGAGCAGGCCGCGATCGGCGAGGTCCGCGACGAACGTCGCGAAGGCCCGGTCGAATTCGCCGAGCTGCTCGATGTGGAAGTTGAAGTTCTCGTTGTGCGTGTCGTAGTTGGAGTGGGACACCTGGACGTAGGTCGCGCCGTTCTCGAGCAGCCGGCGCGCCAGCAGGCAGTGGCGGCCGAGGTCATATCGGCCGTAGCGGTCGAAGTCCCGCGCGGGCTCCTTCTCGACGTTGAAGACGTCGTTCTTCTTCATGAGCTGGAGGGCCTGCTCGTACGAGTAAGTGTAGGCTTCGGTGACGCTGGTCCGCCGCCGGCTGAGGAAGCGCTCGTTGACCCGCCGGCGGAAGGCCTGGCGGGCGGCGTCCATGTCCTCGGTGACGTGCGACGGGCGGGTGGTGTTGCTCGGCGGCTTGCCGTTGCCCAGGTGGACGCTGGCGTACTTCGGGCCGAGGTACGCGGAGTCGTTCCCCCGGCCGCCGCCTCCGCCGGGGGTGATGATGATGTGGCCCGGCAGGGCGGTCGAGTCGGAGGTCATCGCTCGAGCACAGACGGCGCCGATGGTGGGATAGTCGGCGGCCGGCGACTGACGCCGGCCGGTGATCATCATGTAGGCGCCCTTGCCGTGGTCGTCTTCGGCCGTGTTGACGCCGCGCACCAGGCAGAGGTGGTGCATCTGCTTCGCCACGTTCGGCAGGAGCTCCGAGATGCGAATGCCGGGCACGGACGTCTCGATCGAGCGGAACGGGCCGCCGGTGTCGGTGCCCGGCTTCGGGTCCCAGCTCTCGAGCTGGCTGAGCCCGCCGTGCATGTTGAACACCACGACGCGCTTCTGGTCCTTCTCGAGCTGGCCGGCGGCGGCCGGCCGCGTGAAGTAGCCCAGCCCCGACGTCAACGGCGCCGCCGCGGCGACGGCCAGGCCGGCCAGGAATTGCCGACGGGCGATCGCGTGCTCGGGCGATTCACAGGCGTAGGTGCACCTCATCGGTCGTACCTCCCTTTGGGTCGAGCGTGGTCCGGTGGCGGGTTGGTGCCTTGGCGGCGGGGTGAGGTCCAGTCAGGTCAGGTCGAATCGGGTCGGGTGGAGGCGAGTCGGATCGGGTCAGTGATTGAACCGGAATTCGGCGGAAGTCAGCAGTCCCCAGACGAGCTCCTGGACGACTGCCCCCTTCCGGGCGGGTGGGCCGGCGAGCAGCCGAGCGGCGTCGGCGCGCTCGGAGTCGCTCGGCGGCCGCGAGAGGACGGTCATGTACAGGTCCTCGACGGCCTTCGCAGGGTCGGTCTGGCGGACCATCCGCTCGGTGATGTTCCCGCCAGCCGGGGCGACCCAGGCGTTGATCGAGCCGCCGTTGGTGGCGAATAGCGCCTGATCGGCGGTGGCGAAAAAGTCGCCCTGCGGCTGGCCGGCACCCGCGCCGTAGACCGAGACAAACGACCGGACATTGCCCTGGAGCTTGTGGAAGGTGAGCGCCTCGACGTCGGCCGCGCGGTTCGCGGTCGAACCGGCCACGCCCCCGAAGGCGCCGGCGGCGGCATACGCCCGGTCGAGCTCGATCCCGGCGGCCGTCGCGGTGCGGTCATACACGCCGGTGACGCGCAGGATCGACCAGCACATCTGTTCGGGTGAGAGCGGCCGGAGCTGGGCGATCGCGAACCGGTCGGCCAGCAGGGCCGCCAGGTCGTCGTCGGCGTCGGCCAGCTCGGTCGTGATGGATTTGGCGCGTGCCTCGGCCGATCGAAGGGATGCCAGCGCGTCGGCCGCCGCCCGGTCGCGGCGCGATCGTTCGGCGTACTCGGCCACGAACTGCTCGACGGCCGGGCCGAAGCCGCCGGGCGTGCCGTTCGCCCGCGGCGCGAGAACGATGGGTGCCCCAGCCGCGGCTCGCGCGGCGGCGAGGCGATCGCGGCAGACCTCGATGGCGTGACGGGTGGTTTCGGCATCGCGGCGGAGCGACTCGCGGCGGGTGAGGGCCTCGAGGGTCTCGACGCGGCGGGCGTGGCCCGCCTGCGCGGTCCGGCTGGCGGCCATCTTGCGGCGGGCCTCCAGCGCGAGCGACTCCTGCCGCCGAACCGACTCGCGGACCGGCCGCGCCTTCGCCCGGGCCGCCGTCACGGCTTCGGCCGCGGCCTTGACGGCCTGCTGGCTCTTTTCGTGGGCGACTTTGCGATCGGCGAGGGTCTTCTCAAGGGCGAGCACCTCGGCGGCGAGCGCCGTCGCCCGCTTCGCGAAGACCGCGGCGGCGTCGGCGAGGGGCTTCTCCTTCGGCAGCTTGCCGGCCGCCTCGCGGGCCCTCGCGGCGGCCTCGGCCACGGCCTTCGCGGCGTCGCGGCGGGCGACGACATCCGCCTCGGCCGCCGCGATCGCGGCGCGGGCCTCGTCCTCTTTCTTCAGGGTCTCGGCGTGCTTCGTCGCCGCCTTGTCGGCCTCGGCGGCCAGGGGAATCAGCGCCTCCTCGGCATGATGCCAGTCCTTCTCGGCGCGTTTGTAGGCATCGCGGTCGCGATCGGCGGCGGCCTCGATCGCGTCGGATTGCTTCTTCAGCGCGGCGAGCCTGCCCGCAAGGTCCCGGGGATCGGGCGAGGGGCTCGCCGGCAGGTCGATCGCGCGCTGATAGACTCGGGTCAGCGCGATCTCGCGAAGGAGCGAGCGGGCGTCGAACCGCGACGCGGCCAGCTCGTCGCCCAGCATCTTCAGCAGTTCGGGGTGGCTCGGCGGATTGGCCGGATGGCCCAGGTCCAGTGGGTGGACGAGTCCTCGCCCCATCATCAGCGCCCAGAGGCGATTGGCCAGGTTCTCGTTGAAAACGCGATTGCCGCCGCCGGCGACCAGGCCGGCGAGCATCGCCCTCCTCCCGTGGCGGGGGACGGCGAGCGTCTTCGCCGTCGGCCTCACGCGATACTCGTCACCCGGCGGGAAGACGGGCTCGTCGAGCTCGGGGCCGCCCGGCAGCCGCGGGCCGGACAGGTGGTGGTCATTCTTGACGAAGACCGAGTCGAATGTCAGGTCGGTGCCGGCTCGCTCGGGAAACGCCGTCTTCTTCGTCGCGCTGGGCGGCGACGGGTCATAACCGGGGCTGAAAAACGCGAGCAAGCCGTAGTAATCCGTCTGGCGATAGTCCTCGACCAGCGGGTGGTCGTGGCAGTGGGCACACTGGAGATCTCGGCCGAAGAAGATCCGGCCGACGTCTCGCGCGATCAGGTTGGGGTCGAGCTCGCGATCGAGGTAGAAACGCGCCGGGCCTCGGTGGCGCGGATCCGTCCCGTCGGCGCGGACCAGGTCGGCGAAGATCTCGCTCAGCGGGCGATTCTCGCGCGCGGCGGCGATGAGGTAGGCCTGCCACTCGTCCTCGCCAACGTTCTGCGACGGCCGGCGCTCCATCAACATGACGTCGAGCGTCGACGCCCAGTGCCGCGCGAACCGCGGGTCGGCCAGCATCGCATCAACGACGCGCGCCCGCTTCTCCGGCCGTCGGTCCGCCAGGAATGCACGCAGCTCCTCGACTGACGGCGGCATGCCGGTCAGGTCGAGCGACAGGCGACGGAGGAACTCGGCGTCATCCGCGATCGCGGCCGGCGGAGCAAGTGCATCCGCCTCGATCAGCCGGTCAATCCGACGGTGGAGCGGCTCGCGCGGCGCATCGCCCGCAGGTACGGTCCCGACCGCGGCCAGGAGCAAGACCGATAGCGCGCAGGACGCCGGCACGATGCCGGTACGATGGTCCGTCATGGCGTGGGTCTCCGGCAGGGATCATCCATCGGGACGGCGGCAGGCTCGGCAACGCCCGCTCCGCGGTTCCACCCCGTCTTCTCCGTTTGTCCAACAATAGTATAACAAATCGGAAACAAGAAGTAAACGTCCTGTCGCCCGGCGATCACGAGCAGGTCCGGGCCTGGTGTCGCAGGACCTGGAGGGCTGCGAGGAGGTTGCGGGCGAAGCGGGGTCCGTCGCAGAGCGGAGAGACGGCCATCCGGGGCCGGGTCTCGGCGCGGAGGGCGGCGAGGCGGCCGGAGTCGGCTGCCATTGCGACGGCCAGGTTGACGTAATCGGCCAGGTCGCGAGCGAGCGAGTTGGTCAGGCCGGTGTTCGACAGGTGGCTGAGTCCGTGCCGGCTGGCGAAGGTCGAGCCGGGAAACGTGATGACGGGGACGCCCATCCAGAGCGCCTCACAGGTTGTGGTGTTGCCGCCGTAGGGGAACGTGTCGAGCGCCAGGTCGACGCGACCGTAGGCCGCGAGGCTCTCGCGGCGAGGAGACCAGCCTTCGAGCTCGAGGCGGGTCGAATCGATGCCGCGGCCGGCGAACAGGCCGATCAGGCGGTCGCGCAGACCTGGGTCGTCGAGGGCGCGGTACTTGAGCAAGAGCCGCGAGCGCGGCGTCCGACGGAGGATCTCGGACCAGGCGTCGACGACCGCCTCGTTGATCTTGGACGGGTTGTTGAACGAGCCGAACGTCACGTGCCCTGCGGCGAGGACCGGGGGCGGGGCAACCGCCGGCGCGTCGGCGGGTGGGTCGAAGCAGACATAGCTTTCGGGGAGCCGGAGCATCCGCTCGACATAGTTCGGCTCAGTCCCCTCGAGCACCTGGAAGCGATCGGCCACCAGGTAGTCCATCGCCGACAGTCCGGTCGTGCCCTCATAGCCGAGCCAGGTGGCCTGCACCGGCGCGGGCTTGCGGGCGAAGAGCAACAGGCGGTTGTGCGAGGTGTGCCCGGCGAGGTCGAAGAGGACGTCGATCCGATCGGCGCGGATCAGCTCGGCGAGCTCGGGGTCGGCCAGGCCCGGGACCGGCCGCCACTCGGTCGCGGCGGCGATGAAACGATCGGTGTAGTCATCGCGAGCCTGGCCGGTCGCGTAGCAGACCGTCGCGCAATCGAGCGGCCGGAGTCCCTCGATCGCGCGGAGGGCGAAGTAGCCGACCGGGTGGCGCTTGAACTCGGCCGAGAGAAACCCGAGCCGCAGGGGCCGTTCAGGACGGTAGTCGGCGACGAACGGCCGCCAGGCGGAACGCAATGGCGCGGCGTGCTGGAGGTTCCACCGCGCGTGATCGCGGGCCAGGGCGGCGGGCTCGGCGTCGGCGAGTCCCTGGCGGCTCAGGAGCCAGTTGGAGTGGATCGCGGCCGCGTCGGGGCGGAGCTCGATCGCTCGCTGGAACAGCGGTTGGGCCTCAGGTGCCCGTCCCTGGGCGACGAGTGCCTGGGCGAGGTT
>DAIDHB010000203.1 GCA_027452145.1 Planctomycetales bacterium | reverse complement strand
TCGGCCTTGCGCCAGAGGACCGTGATCCCCACGATGCCGGCGATTACCGCCAGCGCCAGCGCCGCGCTCAGACCGGCCTTCACCGGCTCGCGCCGGCACCACTTCCGTGCCTGGCCGAGCCAGCTCGTGCGGCGGGCGAGGATCGCGCGGCCGTCGAGGAACCGGCGGAGGTCCTCGGCCAGCGCCAGCGCGGTTGGATAGCGGCGATCGGGGGACTTTTCCAGGCACTTGAGGCAGATCGTCTCAAGATCGCGCGGGGTGTGCCGCTGGAGACGTCCGGGCGGCAGCGGCTCGTGGCGGGTGACCAGGTCGAGCGTCGAGAGGGGTGTTTCGCCCTGGAACGGGGGCCGCGTGGTGAGCATGGCGTAGAGGATCGCGCCCAGGGCGTAGATATCGGTCGCTGGCCCGACCGCGCCCGTCGGGCCGCTCGCCTGCTCGGGTGCCATGTAGCTCGGGGTTCCCAGCAGGTCGCCGGTGCGGGTCAGGCCGCCGTCGGACTCCATCAGCTTGGCCAGCCCGAAGTCGGTCAGCTTGGGGACGCCGTCGCCGGTGAGCACGACGTTTGCCGGCTTCAGGTCGCGGTGGACGACCCCGTTCCCGTGGGCGAAATGCACGGCTTGCGCCAGCGCCTCAACCAGCGCGGCGGCCTCGCGCGGGGCCATCGGCCCGGAGTCGAGCCGGCGCTGGAGGCTCTCGCCCGCGGCGTACTCGAGCGCCAGGAAGCCCAGGCCCTGGTGCTCCCCCACCTGGTAGACCTGGATGATGTTGGGGTGCTGGAGCCGCGCGGCGGTCTCGGCCTCGGCCCGGAACCGCGTCGCGATCCCTTGCTCGGCGAAGAGCCACTGGCGGATGACCTTCAGTGCCACGATCCGGCCCAGGCCGTGCTGCCGCGCCCGGTACACGATCCCGACGGCCCCCCGGCCGAGCTCCTCGAGGACGTCGTAGCCCGGGACGTTCACCGGCGGGTCGTCGGCGCCGCGGTCCGGCCCGATCAGATCGGCGTTGAGGGTCGTGCCGTCGCCCCGCAGCGCCTGATGCAAGCCCAGTTGCCGGTGCAGCCGGTCGGCAAACCGGGGGAAGCGGGCGATCAGCTCGCTCGGGTCGGGCGCCTCGCCCAGCGATTCTCGGACGAGGAACTCGTTGAAGATCAGCTCGAACTGGATCGCGTCGTCGCCGTGGATCTCCGGGTGGCGGCGGAGATACTCCTCGACCGGGACGCGCTCGCCGCTCCGCCATCGGCGCACCTGGTCGCCGCAGAGCCGGTCGGCCAGGTCGTCGGGGCCCTCGTCGTCGTCGTCTGCCGAGGGCAAGAGCTGCGAGAGGAGGTCGGTGGACTCGTCCATCGTCGGGCTACCCGGAGGAGGTGAAAGCGGAGCGACCTCAGGATTCATTGCCGCCGGGAGGACGGGCGGACGAAAAATCGGTCGGAGCGGTCGGGCCCTCCACGTTTCGGTCGGGGCAGCGGCACTTCGAAACGAAACCGCAGCCGCCGGGGATTCTCCATCAATCCCTGTCTTCAGGTCGACACCGAATCCAGGCCCATCTCGGCCTCAACTCGAGCGATCGCACGCGAGAACTGCTTGCGGCGGCCCTCGGGCGTTCCGCCGAGCTGGGCCGAGACGCCGGCCCAGTCGAGCCCCTCGCCGCGGAGGTCGGCGATCCGCCGTTCTTCTTCCGAGAGCTTCTGGCGGAAGATTTCCAGAAGCTCCTTGCGGCCGACGACCTGGCTGGGGGTCTCGGCCGAGTCGGTCGCGGCGTCGAGCTCGAGGACCACGCCCTCGACGCGCCGGACGTCGCGACGCCCGCGCTGGTGGAACCGCACCTGCTCGGCCAGCTTGTTGCGGGCCATCCCGACGAGCAGGGCGATGATCTGTCGCGGCTCCTCGAGGTCGAACTCGCCGACCGCCGCCCGGACGAAGAAGCTGGCGAGCACGGCCTGGCAAATGTCCATCGAGTCGAACACCCGGCGCAGCCGGGGATTGCGCAGCCGCAACCAGCCGCGCACCTCGAGCCGGATCTCCGGCTCGTAGAGCCGAACCAGCTCCTCGGCGGCCCGATCATCTCCCGCACGAATCCGCGAGAGGAGATCGGCGTAACCCCCCGTCTCCGAAGGTTCGGCCATGGAAGTCGCCCCCGGGATCGCTCGATCGGCCCGGCATGAGTATCGCGGCCGCCGCCCGCCGGTGTCAACTCGGGGGAACCGGCGGCGGCCATCGCCGGGGACCAACGGCGCCCGCCAGGGTGGTTGCGTCAAAGTGACCCCTCTCGCCGAACAAGACCGGACTGGGGCACGGCCGTGCCGACTCCTCCTCACCCCGGTCGATCCGGTGGCCGGGTGCGCCGGCCACGACGGGCGGGCGAGCCAGGTTTCATCCATCGAAGATTGGACGACGGAACTGACGACGACGAGCGGACGCCCCGGCTCGTCGAAATGTGGCAGTCTGGGTCTCGCCGACCGCCGAAATGTGGCAGTGAGTGGCCGTTTTGCCCCCCCGGATCGCCGAATTGTGGCAGTTGTTGGGGTCCAGGTGGCAGGTTTTTTGGGCCATGCCGGCCGATCCTGGCCTTCCGAGGCCATGGGAGGTGGCGCTCGACGAGGAGTGTCGCAAAAACGCCGGCGGCCCAGGCTCCCCGCGAGGAGAGTTGGGCCGCCGACGCCGGAACAGAGAAGAGGCGGCAGTCTTATCTCAGAATCGCCGAACGCCGTCAAACTCGTTATTGAGAATTCCGGAATTCCGGTGCGGCTTTCGGAACTTGAATGGAGTGATGGCCGCTTGAGAGGGGCCTCAGGAGGCCGTCGACGCGGGTCGAGGAGGGCGGTTCCGACGCGGGCGTCGTGCGGGTGGATGAGCCGCGTGGCGGATGACCTGGCCCGCGCGGGGAATTGTCCCCGGTCGCTCACCGGGTCGTGAACGCTTCGGTCGGGAAATCGAGGTCGGCGAGGATCGCCTGGAAGTCGGGATCCGTGCGGATCGCATCCAGCCCGGAGTCGGCTCGGAGCCGGGCGGAGTCCCTGAAGCCGTCGGCGACCGCCTGGCGGATCATGGCCACGGCGGCGGCGACGAACCGCCGGCGCCGTTCGGCCAGTTGCCGGGCATCGAGGCGGGTGGGGTAGGTCCCGGTGGTGCGGGCGAGCTCGGCATAGGTGACCGCCAGGCTCATCAGGAGCTCGGCGTTGCCGCGTACCGTGTCGAACGACTGCCGCGCCCAGGAGGCCGCCTCTTCGGTCTGGCCGCGATCGGCCAGCTCCTCGGCCAGGCGGCGTCTGACGACGACGAGGCTGGCGCGGGCCAATGTGCTGTTCGGGTTCTCGCGGAGGAATGCCTCCCAGAGCTGATGGGACTTGAGGAGTAGCTCGATATCGGGGCTCCGGCCATCCTCCGCCTGGTAGTCGGCCATGGCGAAGCACGTCGTGGGGTGGACGATCCGAAGGTTCCACGAGAGGGGTTGAACGAGGCCGAGCTTGTTGCAGATCTCGTAGGCTTCGGCGGTCAACCGGCGGCTCTCCGCCGCGTATCGGGCGGGGTCCGACTCGTAGGCCCCGATCAGGTTGAAATCGGCCTCGGCGATTCGCCCCTGGATTTGAGCCATCCGCGAGACGAGTTTTCCGTGCCGAGCGGCCATTTCCATGAGCGTGCGGCGAACGGCCTCGAAGCTGCGGATCGCCTCGGGCCATCGCCGCGCGGCCGAGAGATGGATTCCCAGCTCTTCCTGCGCCAGGGAGAGTTGCCAGGCGTGATCGAAATGATGGGGCTGCTCGCGGACGAGTGCCTGGAAGATGGCCTCAGCCTGGCGGCCGGCCGCCAGCGACTCCTCGAGCCGCAACGACCCGAAGATCCGGCAGAGATACAACAGGTTCTTTGCGGCGAGGTCGAGGGTTCCGGTGCTGCGGTCGCCGCGAGCCATCGCCGCGTCGTAATCGGCACGTGCGGCGAGGCACTCGGCGAGGGCCTCGGACAACCGTCCCTTCTGGGCGTGCATGTTGCCGGCGTTGAAGTGATTCATGGCCGAGAGCACGAGCAACTCGCCGGGTTCCTGGTCGTTGCCATCCTCCAGCAGCGAGCGCAGCATCTCATTGGACCGCCGGGCGAATGCCAGGCCCTCGGCCTGATACTGGTAGACGATCGCTGCGCGATGGAGGGTTCGCGCCAGGGCCCGTCGGGCCTCGTGGTCCGACGGGGCGCGAGCAGCCAGGCCCTCGGCCAGCGCGATCGCCTTACGGATCGTCTCTCTGGCCCCCGAGGGGTCGCCGCCGTCGGACTGGATCTGTGCCAGGACATCGTAGGCGTCGAGCCGCTTGAGCTCAGCCTGAGGATCCCCACCGAGGTCGCTGGCCAGGGCCAGGGACTCGCGGATTCCGGCGTCGACCAGCGCCTTGCGGAGGGGACGCAGCTCCTCCAGGTGCATGTCATCGCCCTCGGTCCGGGCCAGCAGGCTGACAGCCCTGACCGCCCGATCGCGGGAGCGTTCGGCGAGGTCGCGCTGGACCTCGGCGCGGGCGCGGTCGGCGCGGGCCTGGAGCCACAGCACGATCAGGGCCGGCGTGCCGAGGAGGAAGGTCAGGAAGAGCGCGGCGGCCGAGGCGGCCAGGGCCGGGTTGCGCCGGCTCCACCGCGCGAGGCGGCCGACCGGGCTGACCGGTCGTGCCGCGATCGTGCGGCCGTCGAGATAGCGCCCCAGATCATCGGCGAGCGCCGCGGCGTTGGAGTAGCGCCGCCGGGGCTCCTTCTCCAGGCATTTCAGGGTGATCGTCTCCAGGTCGCGGGGGACATCCGGCCGCTGGCGCCGTGGCGGGACGACGTCGGCCGAGACGACCAGCTTCAGGGTTTCCATCGCCGAGGCACCCAGGAAGGGCGGCCGGCCGGTGAGCATCTGGTAGAGGATCGCCCCGAGCGCGTAGATGTCGGCGGCTGGGCCGACCGCGCGCGAGTGCCCGTCGGCCTGCTCGGGGGCCATGAAGCTGGGCGTACCCAGCACCTCGCCGGTGGCGGTACGCCCCGAGTCGTCGTCCAGCAGCTTGGCGAGGCCGAAGTCGGCGATCTTGGGCGTGCCGTCGCCGGCGAGCAGCACGTTGCTCGGTTTGAGGTCGCGGTGGATGATCCCGCGCTCGTGGGCGGCCTGGACGGCCTGCGCCAGCGCCCCGACCAGCTCGGCGGCCTGGCGGGCATTCATCGGTGCTTCGGCCAGCCGTTGTGTCAGGCTCCCGCGCTCGGCGAACTCGAGCGAGAAGTACGGCCGCCCGTCCTGCTCGCCGAAGGCGTGGATCGCGATGATGTGCGGGTGCCTCAGCCGGGCGATGACCTCGGCCTCGAGCAGGAACCGCTGCCGCTGCGCCGGGGAGGCGAAGGCGGACTCGGAGATGGTCTTGATCGCCACGACGCGGCTGAGCCGGCGCTCGCGTGCCTTGTAGACGATGCCCATCCCGCCGCGGCCCAGCTCGCCGAGGATGTCGTAGCCGTCGATCGACCGCGGTGGGGGCGACATCGGAAGGGCCTGCCCGGCCGCGGGCGGGTCCGGCAGCGCGAGCGTGGCCGCCTCATCGCCGGCCGGGCCGGCGGTTGCGATGCCGGCCGACCGCATCGCCTCGTCGACGGCGAACTGGCGGATCAGGGGCTCGGACCAGGCGGGGAACCGGCGGAGATACTCGGCCGGATCGGGCGACTCGCCGATCGAACGCCGGATCACAAACTCCTGGTAGATCAGATCGAGGACCGCCTCGGAGTCCTCGTGCAGGGCCGCATGCCGCGCCAGGAACTGTTCGACGGGCGTCCGTTCCCCCGAGTCCCACGCGGTTCGCTGCTCATCGAGGATGGCCTCGCGGAGCGCCTGGTCCCCCGGTCTCGATCGATCGTCTTCGCTCATCACCGTTGCGACCCCAGGCGTGCCGGATTCGGTCTTCAGTCTTCGAAGGCCCCGTGGATCTCGGGATAGTCGCGGACCCGCTCGATCGCCCTCGCCAGCTTCTTGCGCAACGCCTCGGGCGTGCCGCCGAGCGCCGCGGCGATCGCCGCCCACGGTTGATCGTCGAGCCGGCGAACCAGCAGGTCCAGCTCATCGCCTTCGAATTGTTTCAGGATGGCCTCCAGCAGGTCCCGATCTTCGACCACCTTCTCGGGCGCCGGCCGCGAGTCCGCCCGGTCGCGGGGCGCGTCCAGGTCCAGGACCTCGCGCAGGGTGACGCTCAGCCGGCGCGCCGCGGTCGCCACCTTGAACCGCACCATCGCGGCGAGCAGCCTGTGCAACTGCTCCGGTCCAGGCAGCTCGAACCGCCCACCTCGCAGTCCCACGAACAGGCTTTTGAATACCGACTGGCAAATATCCGCCGAGTCGACTTCCGGCCGCAGCCGATCCAGGTCCGACCGCCCACGCATCCGGAACCGGACAAACCGCCGGATGAACGGCTCGAACTCGCGCGTTAACCGGGCCGCCGCGGTCTCATCGCCAGCGCGGGCCAGCCGGATCAGCTCCTCGAATCCCTCGGGCTCGGGCATCGGTCGGCCTGGATATGCCATGAATGCCTGATTGACATAATGCATATTTTGCTGAGGTTCTTCTCAAACACAATAGCATTTTCGGTCCTGGGATGCCTGGAGGGGCAAGCCGTCGCGAAAAATCGGCGCCGGTTTGTCCGATCTTGCTTCCTCGGCGCGGTCTCCAGGATGCCGAGGACACGGCGATACCGAGAAGGTCGGCCACCTGGAGCATCACCGGGCGATGTGGCGACACCGCGTTGCGTTTTCGCCACGATTAACGGTCCGGTGGATTCCCTCGCACACGCGACCTGATCGCCCATCTCCGTGGGGTTATTCTGGTCGGATACTCCGTCGAGCCCGCACGCCGCGCTGACGGCGCAGAAGCCGCGACGGGTTGCGGGACCGCCGATCTGACAGTGACCAACCGGGCCGGGTCGTCCGCCGGGCGATCCCGGACCGAGGGGTAGCCGACCGCGCAGGGGTCGTGCCGGACGTCGTAACAGGACATCTCGACGATCAACAGTCCAGCCGCGCGCCGAGGATCGTGCGCCGCTGGCATCCGAGGGCGATGACCATGTGGCCGATTCGACGTGCTCTCCACCGTTCCGGAGTGACGATTCGCTCACGGCGATCGCGACGGCCGACCCGGCTGGCGTGGGATGCGCTGGAGCCGCGCACGCTGCTCTCCAACGTCTCCTGGACCGGCAAGGGGGATGGGACAAGCTGGACGCAGGCCAGCAACTGGTCGGGTAATGCGGTCCCGACGGCCAGCGACGACGTGACGATCAACCTGAGCGGCGATCCGACGATCAAGATCTCCTCGGGAGCCCAGTCGATCCACTCGTTGACCCTGACGGATTCGATCCAGGTCAGCGGCGGCTCGCTCTCGGTGGCCGCCGGCCTGACCATGACCGGCGGTGCGCTGACGGCCACCGGCTCGGGGGTGTCGATCTCGGTGTCGGGTACCACGACGGCTTCCGGCGCGAACCTGTACGCCGAGAACGGAGCGACCCTCAGCCTGACCGCGATGACCAGTTACGTCTCCAACAACACTGTGTTCGAGGCGACCGGAGCGTCGAGCGTGCTCAACGTGTCGGGGCTGACGGGCGTGACGCAGCAGGCGGGGTGGGACATTAACGCGTACAGCGGCGGGCAGGTGGACCTGTCCGGCCTGACGGCGCTGACGAGCACCCACGGGATTACGATCAACGACACCGGCGGCAGCACGATCGTCGCCCTCGCCCTGGTCAGCCTCGGCGGCGACCTGAACATGAATCTGGACGGAACCGGAACCTTCTCCAGTCCCAAGATTACCACCATCTCCGGAACCCTGAATGTCTCGGGCGGGCCCCTCGCCCTGCCCGGCGCGACCAGCATCGTCGGCGCGACCTTGAACCTCACCAGCGGTGCTTCGGTCACCCTGCTCGGCCTTGCGAACGCCGACAATGCGACCCTCACCGTCGTCGGAGGGTCCACGCTGATCCTTCCTGGGCCGACCGCTTTCACCGCTGCGGGTAGCACCCTGACCGTCAGCGGCACCGGGTCTTCGGCCCAGATCGGCAGCGGCGTCCTGGATCCGTTCCCCATGTCGGGGTCGAACGGCACCATCAACGTGCCCCCGCTGCCCCTGGGGATGACCGTCGACATGAATCCCGGCAGCGGCACCTTCTCCGGTGGGACGACGTTCAACGTCGGTGCGGGCGCGATCGTCGACATCCAGAGCGGCACCTATACCGGCGGCGTGACTTTCAACGTCGGCCAGGGGGCTGTCGTCGACCTCACGGGAGGGAACACGGTCACCTACGGCGGGACGCTGACCGGCTCGGGGGCGGGCACGGTGCAGCTCAGCAGCGGAGCTTTCTATCCCGCCACCGGCTCGGGCAACGGCCCCGCCAACGCGGGCGCCACGCTGAACTTCTCCGGTGGCATGTTCCAGTGGACCGGCGGTGGAATGGAACTGTCGGTCGGCAATGTGACCAATGAAGGGACCATCAACCTCTCCGGTGCCGCCGAGACCCAGATTTATGCCGACGGCACGCTGTACGATGTCGGCACCATCATCCAGACCGGCACCGGCGATTTCGGCCTGCATAGCGACAACATCACGCCCACCACGCTGCTGATCGAGCCCGGCGGCTCGTACCTGCTGGAATCGGACGCCGGAATCAATAACCTGTTCAATACCAATGCCATCGTGAACGAGGGCACGATCCGCAAGACCGGAGGCACCGGAACGTCGACGCTTTCGGTCAACGGGTCGTTGACCAACACCGGCACGATCGAGGCCGATTCGGGCACGCTGAGTCTGGCACCCACCACATTCGCCCAGATTTCCGGCGGCAGCCTGACCGGCGGGACCTGGAACGCGCTGAACGGCGCCACGCTGGAGTTCCCCAGCGGTACGAGCATCACCGGCAATGCCGCGAGCATCGCCATCGGCGGGAGCGACGCGACGATCGCGGCCCTGTCTGGTCTTACCACCAGCAGCGGGAGCCTGAGCCTCACCGGCGGGGCCGGGCTGACGACCTCGGGCGATTTCAGCAACAGCGGCAGCCTGACGGTCGGGGCCGGGAGCACGCTCTCCATCGGCGGCAACTTCAACCAGACCTCCGCCGGTTCGCTTGCCTTGCAGATTGGCGGCACCCCCGCCAGCGGCCAGTTCGGACAGGTCGTCGCCACCGGCACCGCCGCGCTGGGCGGGAGCCTGGGCGTCAGCCTGGTCAACGGTTTCAACCCGACGGCAGGTCAGATTGATCGGGTGATGTCGTTTGCGAGCGCGACCGGCAGTTTCGCCCAGGTCACCGGGCTTCCCTCGGGGATGGCCGTGGCGCAGTCGGCCACCGCGCTCGATCTGGAAATGCCCGGGACCGGAGCGGACCTGGGCGTGACCAGCGTCACCGGTTCGTCGTCGGCCGCCGCCGGCCAGCGGATCACGGTGGGCTGGACCGTGAACGACATCGGAACCACCGCAGCCACCGGAAGCTGGCAGGACAGCGTCTACCTGTCGCCCACAACAGCCATCAACGGCAGCTCGATCCTGCTGGGGACCGTCGTGCACACGGGCGGGCTGGCCGCCGGCGCCAGCTACGCTGGCAGCCTGGCCGCGCTCGTGCCGGCGCTGGCGCCGGGCTCGTACCAGATCGTCATCCAGGTCGATAGCCTCTACCAGGTCGCGGACGCGAACCGGTCCAACAACGTCCTCGCGGCGCCGGGGCCACTGGCCGTCACCCTGCCGGCGCTGACGCTCGGCCAGGCCGCCACCGGCTCGTTCACCGCCGCCCAGCAAGAGGACTACTATCAGGTCACCGTCCCGGCTGGAGGCGCGATGGTCATCTCCGCGGTCAGCTCGGCCTCTTCCGGCGCGCTAGCCGTTTACGTCAGCCAGGGAAGCTTGCCGACGCCCTCTGATTTCCAGGAAGCCTCGGCCATCCCCAATCAGCCGAGCCAGACCGCCGTCGTGCCCGAGGTCCTGACCGCGGGAACATATAACATCCTCGTCCAGAGCGTCTCCGGCGCGGCCGCCGCGGCGTCTTACACGCTCACTGTCACCCAGGGCAACGCGCCGAACGTCTCGTCGATCTCGCCGGCCTCCGGCGGCAACGCGGGCGATGTCACGGTCGCCATCGACGGAACGAACCTGTCGCCGACCGATACGATCACCCTCACCAACGGCTCGACGACCCTCACCGCGGCGTCGATCGATTTCATCAGCGCCAGCCAGGTCTACGCGACGTTCGACCTGACCGGAGCGGTGCCGGGCACCGTCATTCTGAGCGTCCAGCAGGGCAGCCAGGCCGTGACGGCGCCGACGCCGTTCCAGATCGTGACCGCACCGGCTCAGCCCTTGCAACTCTCGCTGACCATGCCGCAAGCCGTCCGCTCGGGGCGGACCGGCACGATCGTGATCAACTACACCAACACGTCGAATAACGACATTGTCGCGCCACTGCTGAACATCTCGTCCACCAATCCCAACGTCCTCTTCAGCACGCCCGACAACCCGAATAACTATGTGCAGACGGTGCAGCTCCTGGCCGTCGCCCCCAATGGCCCGGCGGGAATCCTGACCCCCGGCGAGAGCGGCCAGCTCACGCTGACGCTCCTCTCCAACGACACGATCAACGGCGATCAGATCCCGGTGTCGGTCCAGGAGAATATCGCGGGGAAGACGATCGACTGGGCCGCGCAGAAGGCAACGCTCCGGCCGACCAGCTTCACGGCCACGGCCTGGGACGCCATCTGGACGAACCTCATGGCGACGGTCGGCACCACGACCGATTCCTTCAATGCCGCGATCGCCGGGGCCGCCACCTACCTGAGCGGCCTCGGCGAGACCGCGGCCCAGGTCAGCGATGTGAATGCTCTCTGGTCGTTCCTCGTCTCTCAGGCCAATGCCGCCTTCCCGGTCTCGACCCTGACCTCGGCCGTCGACGTCGCCCTGCCTGTGCCGGGCAATCTTCCGCTGGCCCTCCGCCGGACGTTCGTCGCGACGATCGCCGGCCGCGACCAGCCCGGCGCCTTCGGACTCGGCTGGGTGACCGACTGGCAAGCTTCCCTCAGCACCGACTCCGCGGGCAACGTGTCGATCGATCTCGGCGCCTCTCTGGCCTATTTCGTCAAGCAGGCCAACGGTGACTTCCTGGATACGGTCGGCGAATCCGGTAGCCTGACGGTGTCCGGCGGCATCGACACCTTCACGGCGACGTCCGGCACCCAGTACGTCTTCCTGGCCAGCGGCCTGCTCAACTACGAACAGGACACCAACGGCAATCGGATCACGCTGGGCTACAGCACCCAGGGCCAGCTCAACAGCCTGACCTACTCCAATCCCTCCGATTCGTCGCAGCCGACCGAGACGCTAAGCCTCGTCTACAACCCCCAGGGCCTGGTAGGGCAGGTGACCGATAGCGCCGGGGATACCTGGAAGTACGGCTACGATGCGGCCGGCCATCTCCAGTCGGTGACGACCCCTGGCGGCCTGACGACCTTGTACACCTACGACACTGGAACCAACCCCCAGACGGCCAACGCCCTGCTCTCGGTCACGAGTCCCGACGGCTCGCAGCAGAACTATACCTACGATCCCAGTACGGGCCGTCTTACCGGCACCAGCGCCAATGGCGGCGCCAATCCGATCAGCTACACCTACGGAGCCGAAGCCCAGGTGACCGCCACCGACGCCGCAGGCGACCAGACCACGACCTGGTACAACGCGATGGGCATGGCCGCCCGCGTCGTGGACCCTCGCGGCGGGATCTCGACTTCCGTCTACGATGCTAAGGCGTCCGGCAGGAATTAGTTTCCCTACCGTTTCCTCATTACTGGCTTGATCGTGATGTCGTAGTCCGGCAGCGTTTTCGATCGATCGAGTCGCGCCTCGTGAATCCTCATCTCCTTGGCCGGGACGCGAACCCCGT
>DAIDHB010000202.1 GCA_027452145.1 Planctomycetales bacterium | reverse complement strand
GCTCGCGCTGGCCGCCGCCGTCGCGGTGATCGACGCACTCAATACCCTGGGCTACCTGGCGCCCGGCCTGGGGATCCGCTGGCCCAACGACGTCGAGCTCGACGGCCGGAAGCTCGCGGGGATCCTGCCCGAGCGGGTCGAGGCGGACGGCCGGCGCTGGCTTCTGATCGGCATCGGCATCAACGTCGCCTCCGACCTTGCCGAGGCGCCCGCCTCGGTGCGGTCGATGGCCACGAGCGTCTCTGCGCTGGCCGGTCCTCCAGTGGCGGCGGAGACCCCGGCCCGGTTGCTGGCCGCGATCCTGGAACGCCTCGCCCCGGTGATCGGGCAGCTCGCCGTCCGAGACGGCGCCCTCGCCGCGCGATGGCAGGCGCTCGACCTCTTGAGGGACGAGCGGGTCTGCATCGACCTGGGCGACCAGGTCGTCGCCGGTCGCGGCTGCGGCATCGACGGGGACGGGGCCCTCTGCCTCGATGGGGGAGGAAACATTGTCCGCCTTTTCGGCGGGCGGGTGCTCCGGTAGAGAAATGCCAGGGGCCGGCCCGTTCCGATCGGAGGGGCCGGCCCCGTGAGTAAGGTCGTTGCGAATCCCGAGAGTCTCAACGCGCGGCGGCCAGTTGCTTGCCCGCCTTGACCGGCACCGGCCGCGATGCGACGAAGTCGATCAGGATCGGGGTGGCGATGTACACCGTGCTGTAGGTGCCGCTGAGGAAGCCGACGACCAGGGCGAACGCGAAGCCATGGAGTCCCTCGCCGCCGAAGAGATACAGGATCACGACGACCAGCCAGGCGGTGAGCGAGGTGAGGATCGTCCGGCTCAGCGTCTGGTTGATGGCGTCGTTGACCATCTTGTTGGTGAGGTTCGGCGTCTTCCCCTTGATCTCGCGGATACGGTCGAAGATCACGATCGTGTCGTTGACCGAGAACCCGATCAGGGTGAGGAACGCCGCCACGATCGGCAGGTCGATCTTGAACTGATCGAGCTGGAGGAAGTTGCTGACGCCCGGGATCATCGCCAGCCAGTAGCTGACGGCCAGCGCGCCCAGCGTCACCAGCACGTCGTGCACCACCGCCAGCACGGCGGCGAACCCGTAGGTGAACGAGTGGAACCGCCACCACAGGTAAGCGATGATGATCAGCCAGCTCGCCACGGTCGCGACGATGGCATATTTCTGGGTCTCGCCGGCGACCGTGCCGCCGAAGTTGGTGAGCCGCTCGAACAGCAGGTCGCGGTTATTCGCCAGCGAGGTCTTGAGGGCCTCGAGCTGGGTTCTGGCGACGTCGGGCTCGAGGACGGTCTGGAGGATCAGGTGAGTGCCGGTCTCCGCCGCGGCGGACGCGTCCTCCGGCCTGGGTGCCTCGCGGAGCTTGAACCGCGTCTCGGGCCCGGTGATCCCAGCCTTCTCGAGGACCTTGACGAACTCGGCCGAGACCACCTGATCGGGCGAGAGCGTGCTGTTGAACGACCTGGTGTTGAAGCGCAGGTCGTACTCGCGGCCACCGGCGAACGTCCTGGCGGCGCCCGCCTCGGGCGTCTCGCCGGCCGGCGCCGCCGGGATGGGGCGGGGCTCGCCTGAGGTCATCTCGACGCGGGCCAGCGACGGCCCGAACACGTCGAGGATCGACTGCTTGACGTGTTCGGGTTTCTGGTCGGTGGTCCGGATGTTGAACCGCGACAGCGTCTTGTCGCCGGTGACCCGCAGGCTCTCGACGGTGACGTCCGGCAGAACCTTCATCGCCTTCTCGCGCACGAACTCGGCGCGGCGGGACTCGGAGACGTTCTTGACCGTCGGGTCGTTCTCGTTGAGCCGGATCGTGACGAGCGTGCCGCCGGTGAAGTCGATGTTGAACATCCCCTTGCCCCGCGCCGCCGTGGCGGCCAGGCCGAGGACGATCACGATCAGCGAGGCCGCCATGCAGATATACCGCGGGCTGATGAAGTCGATGTTGGTCTTGTCCATCATTTTCAGCATCGTCAGCTTCTTCAGCCAGCCGCGCGAGTACCAGTACTCGAAGATGACGCGGGACATGAAGACCGCGGTGAACAGGTTCCACGCCATGCCGATCATCATCGTCAGGGCGAAGCCCTTGACCTCCTCGGTGCCGACCAGGTAGAGCACCACGGCGGCGAGGAAGTTGGTCACGTGCGAGTCGAAGATCGTGATCCATGCCCGGTTGAAGCCGTTGCGGATCTGCTGCGCCATGCCGGCGCCGCGTTCCTTCTCCTCGCGCATGCGCTCGAAGACCAGCACGTTGGCGTCGACCGCCATGCCGATGGTCAGCGCCAACCCGGCCAGGCCGGGCAGCGAGAAGGTGGCCTTCATGAAGGCCATCGTCCCGATCAGCAGGATCATGTTGACGACCAGCGCGATGACGGCCACGACGCCGGCGAACCGGTAGTAGACCAGCATGAAGATCGGGACGACCAGCATCGAGATCCAGATGGCGAACACGCCCTTGGCGATGGTGTCCTCGCCGAGCGTCGGGCCGACCTTCTCCTCCTGGAGCGGGGTCGGGTCGACCACGGCGGGCAGGCTGCCGGCGTTGAGCACCGTGACCAGCCGCTCGACCTCGTTGGGCTTGAAGCCGGTGCCGCCGCCCTCGATGATCCCCGAATCGCGGATCTCGGAGTTGATGTTGGGCGCCGACATCACCTGGTCATCCAGCACGATCGCCAGCCGGTACTTGAACGCGTCGCCCTCCTCGGGCAGGTGGTTGCGCGTCAGCTTGCCAAACCGCATCGCGCCGCTGCGGTCGAACTCGAACCGCACCGCGGGCTGGAACTTGTCGTCGTAGTCGGGCTTGACCCGGCGGAGGGACTTGCCGGTGACCTCATTCTCCGGCCGGTCCTGGACGCAGAGAATGCGGGTCTCGGTCCGGCCGGGGGCGACCTTGTCCTCGCGGATGATCGGGTCGCCGGGGCTCGGGTTGGCCGGGTCGCCGCCGTGGATCTCGCTGGGGTTGAACTCGACGTAATACGACGCGATGTTCTTCAGCCCGGGGGCCTCGTCGAGGATCAGCCGGGTCGCCGTGTTCCGGGTGACGGTCCGGTTCTCGACGGTCTCTCGCCCGCTCGAGTCCTTGCCGGTCAGCGAGACGGTGCGCCCGGCATAAAGGTCCTTCGTCCAGGATTGCTTCGGGTCCTCGATCGTGTTGCCGGCCACCTTCGGGTTGTTACCCGTCGAGACCTCGCCGATGCGGGCCCACATGTAGCCATAGGGCGGGTTCTTCAGCCCGTCGGGGCCGAGCGCGCGGCCCACGACCTGCGCGTCGTGCTTCTGGTTGGCCAGGATGCGGAAGACCAGGACACCCTGGTCGCTGAGCATCTTCTTGACCTCCTCGACCTCCTGGTTGCTGGCCTGGGGGAGGATGATCTCGATGCGCTGGGTGCCGATCTGGCGGATGGGGATTTCCTTCACGCCGTTGGGATCGGCCCGTTTCTTGAGCGCCGAGACGAGCTGATCCATGGTGACCCCGGGCGGCAGGTTCTTGGCCTGGTAGACCAGGATGGTCCCGCCCGACAGGTCGATGCCCAGCCGGAGCTTCTCCTTCGGCGGCCACAAGGCGAGCAGGCCGGCTACCGTGAAGCCGCCGATGAGCGCGAAACGCCACGCGAAATCCTTCATCACATTCCTCCAGCCCGGCTCTCCGCGCCGGCCGATTCCCTGGGCCGGCCCCGCGATCGCCCCGCCACTGCCTGTGTCTTCGTGCTTTCCCGTGATCTTGCGGCGAGCCCCCGCTCCCGCGTCCCGCCCGGCATCAGCCGTTCCGCCCGGATCAAGATCCGGGCGACTCCGCGCCCTTCTCCTTCTCGGGCGCGGCGTCGAGCATCCGGGCCACGCTCGCGCGGGCGAACTTGATCTTGGTCCCCTTCTCGTCGTCCACCCGCAGCACGACGTGATCGGTCTCGACCGATGTCACCGTGCCGAAGATGCCGCCCGTCGTCACGACCTTGTCGTTCTTCTTCAGTGCGGCCACCTGCGCGCGCCGCTTCTGCTCCTCCTGCCGTTGCGGCCGGACGAACAGGATGTAGAAGAATAGTGCGAAGCCGAACAGCATCATCGGCAGCATGTACGGGTTCGGCTCATTCGGCTGGGCCTGGCCCTGAGCCGGTGCCTGAGCTTGAGCCTGAGCCACGAGCCACGACAACTGCTGATGAAATCCATGCATATTCAATGAACCATCCGGCTGTGCCGGCTCGTCAAGAACGTGGATAGCCGGGCGCGTCCCCGGTCGCCCGCGGCGGAATCCGGGCGTCGAGCCGCGACGGACTCGGCCTCGCCTCGATGCACTCTAACGCCTAGGGTCCTGAAGCTTCAAGAAGTTCTGCCTGCAACTGGACGAACCGACCCTCCAAGATCGCCTGGCGGATTCTCGCCATCAGCCGCTGGAGGTACCTCAGGTTGTGGAGCGTCGCCAGGATCGGGCCGAGCATCTCGCCGGCGATGAACAGGTGCCGCAGGTAACACCGGCTGAACCGCCGGCATGCGAGGCAGTCGCAACCCTCCTCGATCGGTCGTAAGTCGTTGCGATGAGACGCGTTGCGGAGCTTGACCGGCCCGGCCTCGGAGAAGCAGGTGGCGTTCCGGCCGTTGCGCGTCGGCATCACGCAGTCGAACATGTCGATTCCGGTGGCAACCGCGGTCAGGATATCCTGAGGCCGGCCGACGCCCATCAGGTAGCGCGGGCGGTCGGCGGGGAGCAGGTGCGTCGTGACCTCGAGCGCCCGGCGAACCTCGTCGCGGCCCTCGCCGACGCTGACTCCGCCGACGGCGTAGCCCTCGAAGTCCATGGCGATCAGGGCCTCGGCGCACTCGGCCCGCAGGTCGGCGTGCGACCCGCCCTGGACGATGCCGAAGAGCGACTGATCGGGCCGGCGGTGCGCGTCCTTGCACCGCGACGCCCAGGCGATCGTCCGGCGCACGGCATCGGCAACCGTCTCCTTCGAGGCCGGCAGGGCCGGGCAGTGGTCGAAGCACATCGCGACGTCGGCGCCCAGGGCCTCCTGGATGGCCGTGGCTCGCTCGGGCGTCAGCTCGAGCAGGCTGCCGTCGAGGTGCGAACGGAACACGACGCCCGAGTCGCTCACCTTGTTCCGCGCCGCCAGGCTGAAGACCTGGAACCCGCCCGAGTCGGTCAGGATCGGGCCGTCCCAGCCCATGAAGCGGTGCAAGCCGCCGGCGCGAGCGACCACCTCCTCACCCGGTCGGAGGGCCAGGTGGAACGTGTTGGCGAGGATCATCCGCGAGCCGGTCGCGGCGAGCTGATCGGGCAGAACTCCCTTGACCGTGGCCTGCGTCCCGACGGGCATGAACGCCGGGGTCTCGACGGGACCGTGCGGTGTCTCGAGCCGTCCCGTCCGCGCGGAGGACCCGGGGTCGCTCGTCGTCACCGCGAACCGGATCCGGCTCGGCGCGGCCGCGTCGGGATGTCGGGTCAATGCGGTCAAGGATCGCTCCGCGTGCAGGAAGCTGAAACGGCCGCGGGCCGGGTCGTCCGGGACGCCCGGCCCAGCGGGTGGAGGGTCGATCGATCGGCGGATCCGTCGCGTCGCGTCGGGTCCGGTGCGGTTTGGCGCGGGTCTCCGACCCCGCCGGGAAGCCCGGCCGAAGGTCTCTCGCGTAGACGGAGGCGAACGTCGACGCGGGTAACCTTCAGTCTGGCCCTGCGCCCGTCCTTATTTGCTGACCACTGATCACTGACCACTGATCACTGACCGCCCACTCAGTCGTTCTTGAGCTTCAGCCCCATGCCGGTCAGCTTCTCGCGGACCTCGTTGAGCGACGTGATGCCGAAGTTCTTGCACTCCAGCAGCTCGTCGCCGGTGTGCTTGAGCAGATCGCCGATCGACGAGATATTCAGCTTGCTCATGCACTTGCGCGCCCGCACCGACAGGTTGAGGTCGCCGATCGGCTTGGCCAGCATGGCCTGCATCTCGGGCGGGACTTCCTGGGGCGGCTCGATCCGGTGGTCGTGGGGCCGGTCGTTCCCCTCGAGCGCCATGCCCAGCCGCAGGCCCTTGGCCTGCATCATCTCCTTGATCTCGGCGAGCGAGGTCTCGCCGAAGTTCTTGCTGGCCAGGAGCGCGGCCTCGGTGGTGCGGGTCAGGTCGCCGAGCGTGCGGATGTTCATCTTCCGCAGGCAATTCCGGCTGCGGACCGACAGCTCGAAATCCGTGACCGGGATCTCGTGGAGCTGCTTGAGCACGGTATATCCGCGCTCGGCCTCCTCGTCGTAGTACATCCCCTTGCTGGCCTGGCAGTCCTTAACGAACAGCCGGGCGCGGGGATGGTTCGGGTCGTGCGCGAGGACCTGGCGATAGCACTGCTCGGCCTCGCGGAACCGCATCTCATCCTCGTAGAGGATGCCGAGATTGATCCAGGCGGCCAGAGGCACGGGGGGCCGCTCGGTGCATCGGCGGTAGAAATCGACGGCGACCTCGTCGTTGCCGTGGATGTCGTTGATGTAGGCCAGCTCGAACAGGGCTCCGTTGTGCTCCTTGTCGATGGCGAGGGCCTTCTCGAATTCGGCCGCGGCCTGCGCGAGCTCGCCGTCGGCGGCGAGCAGGCAGCCCTTCTGGAAGTGGAACTCGGCGGAGGAGCCGCCGCTCTTCTCCTGAGCGGCGATGATCTTTCGCGCCTCCTGGAGGTGTCCGGCGCGACGCAGGGCGCCGGCGCGGTGCAGCTCGGACGATTTGGCGTCGTAGCCGAGCTTGTGAGCGTGGGCAAAAGCCTCAGCGGCCTGGTCATACCGCTGCTGGTTCTCCAGCGCGAGCCCGCGGAAGAAGTACGCCATCCCGACCTCGCCGGCCTTCTTCAACTGCTCGAGCCCGGAGTTGTACCGGCCGAGCAGCACCTCGCCGACGCCCAGCCGCAGGTGGGACTCGGCGATCGGCTCCTTCTTCTCGCGCTCCCTGATATTGGCGATGGCCTCGCGGAGCGTCCGGTATCGGGACGGGTCGCGATTGAGCAACTCGCGCAGGTCGGCCACGGCGGCGACGTCGAACGGGGTCCGATCCATGATCGCACGGACGTCGGTGGTCATCATCTCGGGCATGCCGTCGTCTCTCCCAGTCACCTGTCGAATCCGCCCGCCAGTTCACGGCGGACGAACTAAGCATGCTACCACAACCGGCCTGGCTGTCAAAGGCTTCCATCGCAGCTTGTTGGCGACGCGGCGATGACGGCGTGTGTTTGGTCTGCCAGGTCGGTCTGCCAGTCGGGTCCCCACGCCGCTGTCGAGGGTCAGTGAGCCGGTGAGGGAGAACCGTCATCCACTTCTTCTGGCCCTTCGTCAGCCATCTCCTCGGCGAGGCTGCGACGCGACGCGTGCCGCAGTGTCAGCACGTGTACCGTGCCGCCGCGGATTGCGAACAGCACGCGATTCACGCCCGGCCGCCGTCCGGGGAGCAATACCCTGACTTCCTGTCCGTAGGCATCCGAGTCTGGGTCGACCGGACAGCGCTGCGGGAAGTCCTTAAGCGTCGCGATGGCTGCTCGAAGACGCCTCGCCCAGCCCATGACGGTCCTTTTCGATCTCGACTGGCCCAGAATCCAAAGCGCAGCCACTCGATTATCCCGCTCAGCCCGCGGCTCGATGACGACGCGATAGGTCATTCGCGGAATGTCGTCCCGTGGAGTTCCTTCTCAAGTGCGTCGAACACATCGTCCATCGGCCGGCCCTCACCCCGTTCGGCGGATGCCAGGCCCTCCTTGACCGCCTGGATCGTCTCCAACCGCTCGGCGAGGTCGAAAAGCCGCTGATACGACGCGGCGTCCTGCACTACCAGCTCGGCCTTGCCGTTGATTGTCAGGACCACCGGGTTCCCGGTCCGCTTCAGGCGGCGAAGAAACTCCGGAGTCCTGCGCTTGAAATCGGTCAGCGACTGGATGTCGTGGCTGAGGTTCATGGGAGCCTCCGGGGTTCGCGACGATCGAGCATCGAATTCGATGCTACACAATTTGCCGCTCTCCGGTCAGCGAGACTGCTGCGCTGGTTGGTACTCCCGCCCGATACGGCCCGGGGCGGGGTTGCGGCGGGGCGATCGATCAGCGAATCGAGCCGGCCGGGGTCGTAGCGGCGTCAGACTCGCCGTCACTCGGCCCGCGATGGCGGGATAATGCTGGGCAGCTCGAGCCGACGGCTCCCCTCGCCGGTGAGGAGCTGGTGCTTCGCCTGCGTGGTCTGGCCCAGGCCGTGGATCTTGATGAACCCCAGCGCGGCCGAGGCGTCGTACTGGTCGCCTTCCTCGTAGGTCGCCAGCTCGTGGCGATACAGGCTGTGTTCGCTCTTGCGGCCGACGATCTGCGCGTGCCCCTTGAACAGCTTGATCCGCGCCGTGCCCGAGACATACTGCTGGTTCGACACGGTGAACGCCATCAGGTCCTGGTGGAGCTGGCTGAACCACAGGCCGTTGTAAATCAGGTCGGCATAGGTCTGGCTGACCTGAGTCTTGAACCGCAGCGACTCCTTCGACAGCGTGAGGAACTCGATCTCGCGGTGCGCCTCGTGGAGCACGACGGCGGCCGGTGCCTCGTAGATCTCGCGCGACTTGATGCCGACCAGGCGGTTCTCGATGTGGTCGATCCGGCCGACGCCGTGGCGGCCGGCGATCGCGTTGAGCTCGTTGATCAGTTCGACGCCGTCGAGCTCGCGGCCGTTCAGTCCGACCGGCCGACCGCGGTCGAAGGTGATCTCGACCTCCTCGGCCTGGTCGGGGGCCGTCGCGGGATCCGCGGTCCACTGGAACGTCTCGGGCGGGGGCTCGACCCAGGGGTCCTCGAGGATGCCGGCCTCGATCGACCGGCCCCACAGGTTCTGGTCGGTGCTGAAGATCGACTTTTTCGTCGCCTCGACCTCGATGCCGTGCTTTGCGGCGAACTCGAGCTCCTGGGTCCGCGTCCACTTCCACTCGCGCACCGGGGCGATGATCTTCAGATCGGGGGCGAGCGTCTGGAAGGTCACGTCGAAGCGGACCTGGTCGTTCCCCTTGCCGGTGCAGCCGTGGGCCACCGCGGTTGCGCCGTGCTCGCGCGCGACCCGCACCATGAGCTGCGCGATCAGCGGGCGGCCGAGCGCCGTGGCCAGCGGGTACTTGCCCTCGTAGAGCGCGCCGGCAGCCAGCGACGGGAAGGCGAAGTAATCGACGAACAGGTTTCGCGCGTCCTCGGCGATGGCGTCGATCGCGCCGGTGCGCAGCGCCTTTTGGCGGATCGCCTCGATGTCCTGCCCCTGCCCCAGGTCGCAGGTGTAGGCGACGACGTCCATGTTGTACGTTTCGTTGATCCACTTGACGGCGACGGAGGTATCGAGCCCGCCGCTGTACGCCAGGACCACCTTCTCACGCTGCCCGCCCGATGCACTCGCCACGGATGACTCGCTTTCTCGCTGTTACGATTGAGTAGTAATGATTCGATGTCGGGTGGGCATTGCCCACCAATTCGAGGCCTCGACCTGTGGGCGATGCCCACCCTACGAGGACCGATTCCGCGCCTCCCGACGAGGTGCTACAGGGCAAACGCCTGGCGGAGGCATTCGAGGCCCTCGCGGCCGCGTGCGACGTCGGTGCCGACGTTGATCCGGACCTCGCTGGTATTGATCAGGTTGACGTTGATCCCGCGCTCGGCCAGGGCGGCGAACATGCGGGTAGCGACGCCGGTGTGCGTGCGCATGCCGACGCCGATGACCGAGAGCTTCGCCAGCGTCGGCTCGACGGCGACGTCGCGCGCCCCGGCGGCCTCGGCGGCGCGGGCCGCACGCTCGGCCGACTCGCGCGGGACGGTGAACGACAGGACCGAGTCGCCCGCCAGCCCGATGTTCTGCACGATCATGTCGACGAAGACGCCGGCGTCGGCGATGGAGCGGAAGACCTTCGCGGCGTAGCCGGGCCGGTCGGGGACGCCGAACACCGAGATCCTCGCCTGCGACTCGTCCAGCTCGACGCCGCCGATCACGAGGTCCTCCATGCCCAGCGCCCGGGCTTCGGTGCCCGGCGTGCCCTCGGCCTCGGCCAGCGGCACGAGGTTCATGACCGACCCGGGCCGGGATGGGACGAAGGCGCCCTGGTCGAGTGCCTGGCGGTCGAGCTGGAACGCCTCGTGAACCGCCCGCAGCGCGGGGACCGCGGAGGCCCGGTCGACCAGAACGCTGATCTTGATCTCGCTCGTCGTGATCATCTGGATATTGATTCCGGCGGCGGCCAGGGCCTCGAACATCGCCGTGGCGACGCCGGTATGCGTGCGCATGCCCAGGCCGACCACGGAGACCTTCGCGACGTCGGATTCATGCGTGACGCCGGTGGCGCCGCATTCGCGGGCCGCAGCCTCGGCGGCGCGGAGGGTCTCGGGCAGGTCGCCCTTCGCGACGGTGAAACTGACCTCGGCCACGCCGCCGGTGGAGACGTTCTGGACGATCATGTCGACGACGATCTTGGCTGCGCCAATGGTGCGGAAGATGCCGTGGACCACACCGGGCCGGTCGGGGACGCCCTGGATCGTGATCCGCGCCTCGTCCCGGGCGAGCGCCGCGCCGCTGACGGCGACTCCCAGCCGCTTCGCGTCGCCCTCGCCGACGATCCAGGTGCCGGGCGCGTCGGAGAACGAGCTGCGGACGTGGATCGGCACGCCATATTTCTTGGCGAACTCGATCGAGCGCGAGTGCATCACCCCGGCGCCCAGGCTGGCCAGTTCGAGCATCTCGTCGTAGCTGATCCGGTCGATCTTCCTCGCCTCGGGGACGATCCTCGGGTCGGTGGTGTAGACCCCGTCGACGTCGGTGTAGATCTCGCAGCCGTCGGCGCCCAGGACTGCGGCCAGGGCCACCGCGGTCGTGTCCGAGCCGCCCCGGCCCAGCGTTGTAATGTTGTAATGCTCGTCGACCCCCTGAAATCCGGCCACGATCACGATTTTGCCGTCGTTCAGGGCCTGGACCATCCGCTCGGTCGAGATGTTGCGGATCCGCGCCTTGGTGTGGAAGCTATCCGTGACGAGGCCGATCTGGGCGCCGGTGAAGCTGATCGCGGGGACGCCCAGGCTCTCGATGGCCATTGCCATCAGGGCGACGCTGACCTGCTCGCCCGTGGAGAGGAGCATGTCCATCTCGCGCGCCGGGGGCGTCTCGGTGATCTCCTTGGCCAGGGCGATCAGCTCGTCGGTGGTGTGGCCGCGCGCGGAGACCACCATCAGGACGCGGTCGCCGCGGTTATGGGCCTGGATGGCCCGCCGCGCCGCGGCGAGGATCTTGTCCGAGTCGGCGACGCTGGTGCCGCCGAATTTCTGCACGAGCAAAGGCAAGGTCGGTGCTCCCTTTCAGCAGGGGCGAGGAGTTAGGGGCGAGGGGCGAGAGAGGATCGGATCGGGATGCCGATCATCGCCCGACGTTCTCCGTGGCTCGACCGTCCCATCCCAGGTCGAGGAAGCGCTCCATCAGGCGGAAGCCCTGGTCGAAGGCGGGGCAGCCCGGCTGGCTGGCGTCGGCCTCGCTGTAGGACCGTCCCGACGCGGGCAGGCCGGTGCCGGCCATCGCCCAGGCAACCGGCGCGCGGTCGTGGGCGCGGGTGCGGAGCAGGGTCGAGTGGTCGGGGGAGATCACCAGGCGCCACTCTTGCCCGCGAGCCTCGAGTGCCCGGCGCAGCGGGCCGACGATGGCCTGGTCGATCCGCTCGATGGCCTGGACCTTGGCATCGGCCCGGCCCTCGTGGCTGGCCTCGTCGGGCGCCTCGACGTGCACGCAGACGATGTCGAAGTCGTCGAGCGCGGCGATCCCGGCGCGGCCCTTGGCGTCGTAGTCGGTGTCGAGGTATCCGGTCGCGCCAGGGACGTCGATGCGGGTCCAACCGGCGAGCACGCCGACGCCGCGCACCAGGTCGACGGCCGAGATGATCGCGCCCTTCAGGCCGTGGACCTCGGCGAACCTGGGCATGCTCGGCGCCCGGCCCTGGCCCCAGAGCCAGATGGCGTTGGCCGGCCGCTTGCCGGCGGCGATCCGAGCCTGGTTCACGGGATGGGAGGCAAGGATCGGCGTCGCCCGGCTCATCAGGTCGCGGAGCAGGTCGGCACCGGGCCCGCGCGGCAGGTGATCGGCGGCGGGCTGATCGGGGTGGTCGTGCGGCGGGTCGGTCACGGTCTGGTCGCCGAACGGGCGCTCGCCGGCATTCCCGCGGTAAATCATCAGGTTGCGGTAGCTGACACCGGGGTGGAACTCGATCCCCGGCCGGCTGAGCCCGGCGTGGATCGCCTCGACCAGCGGGCGGCCTTCCTCGCTGGTGATGTGGCCGGCGGTGAAGTCGGTTAGCCGGCCGTCGAGGACGGTCATCAGGTTGCAGCGGATTGCCCAGTCGTCGGGGCCCAGCGCGATCCCCATCGCGGCGGCCTCCAGCGGGGCCCGGCCGGTGTAGTATTGCTCAGGGTCATACCCGAACAGGCTGAGCGTCGCGACGTCGCTGGCCGGCAGGAACCGGTCGGGGACGTTCCGCGACCGCCCGACGATCCCGTCCCGCGCGACGCGGTCCATTTCGGGGATCGCCGCCGCCTGGAGCGCTGTCTTTCCACCGAGCCCCTCGAACGGCTCGTCCGCCGCACCGTCGGGGATCACGATCACGTACTTGCAACCACTCGCCATCTGCGTTCACGCCCTGACAACGCCTGCGATCTGACGCGGCGCACGCCGAAGCTCATCCCACCAACCCGGTGCGACGACCCGCATTGAGCATGACAATCCATGCCGCGAAACGCAAGCGAATCGCGTGTGGCACAGGTGTCCCCTGGTTGGCCATGTGCCGGCTGTGGCGGCATGATGACCGATCGGGCGTGTGGAGCAAACCGCGGCGAGAGCGTGCAACTCCGCGTTCCGAGCCAGTCGACGAAGGTGGGATCTGGCCGATGAGCAATCCGGCGATCTTGACGATGATCCTGATCGTCGTGGCGTTCGTGTCCTGGGTGATCCAGGGGCGGAGCGACCGGGAACGCATTCACGAGGAGGCGGAGAAGCAGCACGCGGAGGTGTGGACGATCCGCCGATGCTGGATTCCGTTTCGCACCGGGCCGTTCGAATGGTTCGAGGTCATCTTCCCCGGCTCGCGGCTATTCTGGGTCAAGGCACGCGACCGAGGCGGCCAGAAGCGGACGGCGTACGTCCTGATCGGCCCGCGGCGGTTCATCGGCCGGTGGGCGACGTGGGACTCGCGGATGGAGCAATGGTACGGCACCCTGACCTGGCGTTGGGCTGGCAGACATCATTCGAGGACCGACTGACCCAGCGTAGCGCCAGCCCATCGGCTCGAGCGGGACCGGATCCGACCAGGGACATGACATTCGTCCCTCGACGTGGTCCCTTCGATCAGCCCGGCCCGCTTCCGTGAGGGGCGCCCGCTCACTGGCCGCCGAGTTCGGCGGTGCGGCCGGTGGCGGGGAGGATCCTGACACGCGCCATGGCCTCGAACGGGTCGGCCAGGGCGTCGTGGGTGATGAACACGCGGCAGAAGGCGGACTCGGGTTTGTCGGCGATCGCCTTTACCTCGATTCCCAGGACCAGCTCCCGGCCGGGGCCCAGGCTGGCGATCCCTCGCTTCGGGTCGTTCTTGTCCTGGAGCACCACCTCGCCCTCCTTGCTGCCCACGAATTGCAGGTCCTGCGGCACGTCGAGGCCGCCGGTGACCTTGAGATTCTTCGAGACGGCGGCCCAGAGGTGGATGTTGGTGGCCTCCTTGGTGCCCTTGTTGCGGAGTGCGATCTGGAAGTGGGTCGTACCGCCGACGTCGACGACGCGCTGACGCTCGGTCACTTCGAGGTCGACGTCGGGGATGCCGAAGACCTCGGTGACGAGGTTCTGCTTCTTCCGGATGTTGCTGTCGGCGGCGGCCTCGGCGGTGATCTCGTAGTTGCCGACGTCGCCGACCTTGACCTCGAAGGCCAGCTTCTGGGGCTTGGGGTCGGGCTCGAGGCGGTCGATCGTCCAGACGAGGCGGCGGCTGGGGGCGTCGTAGCGCGCTCCCTTTGGCACGCTGGTGAGCCGCAGTCCGGGCGGCACGAACGCGGCGACCCTGACCCGCCGCGCGGGGGCGGTGCCGGGATTCTTGAGCGCGATCTCGTACTGGGCGATCGTGTCGGTGCAGCGGCGTTTGGGGCCCTCGAGGGCCAGGTCGAGCGCGGGCTCCTGGATGGTGATCTTCTCGACGGCTCTCGCCTCCTGCGCCTTGTCGAGGACAACGACGTCGGGGCTGTGCGCGGTGACCGTGCAGGTCTCGTCGCCGGCCTTGCCCGCGACGGCGACCAGGGGGTCGATCTCCTTGCTGTCGCCGGGGGCGAGCACCGGGATCGGCTCGGTGACCATGGTGCCGGTGCCGCGCTCGCTCTGGTCGTAGCGGAGGCCCCGGCTGAGCTGGGCGGCGACCGTGACCCTGCGCGCCGGGCCGTTGCCGACGTTCGTCACCACGACCTTGAACTCGACCTCCTGGCCCCTGAGCACCGTCTTCGAGCTGGGGATCAGCTCGATTTTCAGCTTCGGCTGGAGAACCTCGATCCGGGCCCTGGAGCCGGTCTGGAACGTCACCGAGGCGCCGTGTTCCAGCGGGCCGGCCCGGGTGGGCTCGACCTTCAGCGTGATGATACCCTCGGAGCCCGCGGCCATGGTGCCAAGGGACCAGGTGATGGCCTGGCCGCCGGCGCCGCCGGCCGCCGGGGGCGGGACGCTGGAGACGAACTTCAGCCCCTCGGGCAGCTCGTCGCGCACCACGACCTGGTGCGCGTCGGAGCCGCCGGCATTGCGGACGATCAGCCGCACGGTCGCCGGCTTGTGCAAGTTCATGTGCGAGGGAGACTGGATATCGACCGCGACCGACACGGACTGACGCCCCGTCGGCAGCCGGTCGACGGAGATTCGCTCGCCGCGGTCGGCGGCGCCGGCGGCCGCCGGGGCGGATCCCTGGGCTCGCTCGAGCGATGGGTCGAGCGTCGCGCGGCCGGTGCCGTCGCCGCCAGTGCTGCCCGGAATCTCGGCGGGCGGCTCCGCGGGTTCCAGCCGTTTCGGCAGAGCCAATCCGGTCGCCCCATCCTCGTCGCGGGCCGCCTGGCTCGCTGGCCCGAAATTCGTCCTCTGGGCGGACGCGGGCTCGTCGGTCGCGGCGGGCACGGCCAGATCGGGGATCTCGGACGGCTTGACCGGAGGCAGCTCAGCCGACGTGGGCGGGGCGGCCTCGACGGGCGGCGGAGCGCCCGGGTCCTGGGCGCGCGCCGGCACCAGCACCAGGGCCGGGGGCGCGGAAAACAGGATTCCCAGGATGAACAAGAGTCGCCGGCCCATGGATCGATCCCCTCCTTGGGAACGGCCGCGGTGACGGCGGGACTGTCGAAACCGACCAGATTGGCAAGTCGACGCCCGACCAGGACAGGATGACCGGACGGCTCGATGCCGGGCCTTCGCGCAATCCTGGCGCGAGCCCGAAGGCATGCTGCCGGCCGACAGGGTTGATAGCAGATCGCGGTGAATCCAGAAAGCTCAAATTGCGAGATTCGGATCCAGGGGGTGATTGGCTCGATGGGAGAGCGGCCGTAAACCCCCCCCGCGAGTCCTCAACCGCCGCTGGCTTGACGCGCGGCCAGCAGGGCCTCGAGCTCGCGGATCCGGGCCTCGGCGAGGGCGATGGCGTGGGACTGTTCGTCTACCCGACGCTCGGCGGCCTCGCGCTGCCGCTCGGCCTCGGCCAGCGCCTGGCTGACGGCGGTGTAATCGCCGACTTCCTGGCCGGTCTCGGGGTCGTAGCAAGCCAGGCGCATGAAGCCGCCGACCCGATCGCGGGTCTGGCCAAGCCAGAGTCCGATCGGCTCAAGCCAGACACGACCCATTTCGTCGGGCTCAACCTTCTTGTAGCTGGTTCGCCCGCGCCGAAAGAGGAGCAGCTCGATCCGTCGCTCGGTTTCACCCTCGATCGTCGCGTCGGCGATCAGGTACCAGGGGACCCGTGCGCGGTGATAGTAATCCAGCTTGATGCCGAGGTCGTTGTCCCGGGTCACGGGAGAAGTGATCTCGCCGACGAGCACCGGCCGGGCACGCTCCTCGCGCACGACGAAGGTCGACCAGAGGATGAACCGGCGGAGGTCGGCGAAGACCGCGAGATCCGGCCCGAGCGGCCTGACGCCCGGGATGCCGAAATCCACCCGGCAGTCCGCGAGGACGTGCGTCGTGAGGTCCGCCGCCAGCTTCGCCTTGAAAACCTCCTTGAGGTACACCCGATCGATGTCGTGCGGGTCATTCTGCACGATGAAATCCCCTTCCTCGGGATGGAGTACGTCCTCCGGGGTCAGCGGCACCTGGTCAACGACCTGAGTGCCGTCGGGCCGGGTGAGGCGGACATATCGCCAGCCGAGGCGGAAGGGATCGGGCTCGGGAGGCAGTGGCTGCGGCCTCGAGCCGGGACGACCGGAGACGGTGCTCATCGGCGGGACTCCGCGGGAGACGGCGATGGGTGGTCGCGTCGACGCGGGCAAGCTAGCATAACTCGCCGGAGCGGTCGAGGCCGATCGCGACCCTGGCGTGGTGCCCGGTCCGGGCGGATGGTCCGATCAGCCGAGGCGCTGGCTGGCACGGAGCAGCGCGACGATCGCGTCATCCACGGCCTTCTCGGCGACCTTGCCGCCCTGATTGGTCGAGGCGAGGAAGATGAAGTCGCGGGCGGGAGCCAGCCAGACAGTCGACATCCAGGTGGTATTGCTGCCGGTGTGCGTCAGCGCCTGGCCGCCGGCCCAGGTGCGCTGGCAGACGATCCAGCCGCCGGCGTAGTTGGAGCCCGGCGCCGGCGTATGCAGGAACCGGAAGGTCGCGGCCTTGAGCATTCGGGGTTTGCCCTGCGCGGCCGCCAGGTGGAGCGCGGCGAACCGGCCCCAGTCGGCCAGCGAACAGTGCACGGTCCCCGCCGGGCCGAGCGCCGGGGCGTTGTCGAGCTGGACCGGCCTGGCCTGGCCGCCGGCCGACTGATGGCCCCAGGGCTGTTCCACTGTCCCGCGACGGCCCGGCACGCCGAAGCCCGCGGTCGTCATGCCCAGCGGCTCGAACAGCCGCTTCTGCATCATGGTTTCCCACGACTGGCCGGCGACGACCTCGGCCATCAGGCCAGCGAGGGCATACCCGACGTTGGAATACTCGTACCTCGTCCCCGGTGGATGGATCGGGGGATTCGTGAGCATCGACTCGACGATTCCCATCCGCTGCTCGGTCGTATTCCGGCCCGAGAGGAACCACCACTGGACGTCGTGCGGCAGGCCGGCGCGGTGCGTCAGGAGCTGCTCGAGCGTCACGTCCTGGATGTCGGGGTGGACATGCAAGGCCCGCTGACCAAAGACTTCGCCGATCGTGGTCTTCCAGGTCAGCTTCCCGTCGTCGACCAGCATACCGATCAGGGTTGCGGTCATCGCCTTGGTACACGAGCCCAGGTGGACCTGGTCGGTGGGGAGGAATGGTTCCGACGAGCCGATCTTGCGGATGCCGGTCGCGCCGATGGCGGCGACGCGGTCGCCCACGAGGATCGCCCCGGCCAGGCCGGGGAGATGATGCTCGTCGCGCACCGGCGCGAGCACGTCATCCAGGCGATGCGGGGGCGGGGAATCGTGCGCCTGGTCCTTCGTCGTCCCGCCGCCGGCCGGATTCCGGTCGGACGGACGTCGGCCGGAGCGCCGGCGCGAACCGCTCTTGCGCGGCGACTGCTGGCCGAGGGCCGCGCTCCCGAGGCCGACGGCCAGGCCCTCGGCGGCGAGCGCCCGCAGAATGTCGCGTCGCGTGATCATGAGCGTCTCCGGGGCACAGAGAAACCGGTGGCGACGAATGGACCGGCGGCGCGGGCCGCGGCAACCGGTCCGCCTGGATCGCGGCCGCGGCATCGGGCCCCGACTCATCCAGGTTACCCCGCTAATGGGCGGGCTGCAACTCGCGGCGTCGGCGCGGCGATTGTCCGACATTACGGTCGAGAACGGCGGCCTCGTGGTCGAGCAGCCATTGCTTGAGCGGCAGGCCGCCGCCGTAGCCGGTCAGTTTGCCACCGGAGCCGATCACCCGGTGGCACGGTACGATGATCGCGATCGGATTGCGGCCGTTGGCCGCGCCGACGGCCCGCGACGCCTCGGGACGGCCGATCCGGCGTGCCTGTTCGCCGTAGCTAATCGTCGTGCCATAGGGGATGGTTAGCAAAGCGTCCCATGCCAGGCGCTGAAAGTCCGTGCCGTCCATCCGGAGCGGCAGGTCGAAGGTCGTCCGTTCGCCCGCGAAGTAGGCGTCGAGCTGCGCCAGCGCCTGGCGGAACGGGCCAGGATCGCGGCTCCAGGGTGCTTCGGCCGGCATCGTGGCGGCGCTGCCGTCGCGCTCGGGCAGGTGCAGCCCGGTGAGCGCCTGGCCGTCGGAGGTCAGCACCAGCGGACCGACGGGAGCGGCATACTCGAGGTAGAAACATCCGGACGCGCGTTTCATGCGAGTGTCTCCGATGGGGTCGCTACGTTGTGGCCGTCGGTCCAGAGATACATGGCGGCATAGGACCGCCAGGGGCGCCATGCCTCGGCGGCATCGCGCAGGCGACGGGGCGAATCGATCCCGGCGGCGCGCAGCAGGCCCAGGTCGCCGGCGGGAAACGCGTCGGGCCAGCGGAGGGCGCGCATGGCGATATAATGCGAGGTCCAGTCGCCGAGGCCCGGATACCGGCGCAGGTCGTCGATGGCGGCCTCGGGATCCTTGCCCGGCCGGAGCTCGAGCCGGCCGGAGGCGGCGGCCCGCGCGATCGCGACGATCGCGGTCGCGCGGGGCGCGGCAATGCCGAGCGCCGCGAGTTCGCGTGGGTCGGCGTCGGCGAGCCGCTCGGCCGTCGGGCCGAGGCGGTCGAGCCCGGCGAACGGCGTCTCGATCGGCTCGCCGAACCGCGCGGCCAGGCGGCCGGCGAGCGTCGTCGCCGCCCGGACGCTGATCCGCTGGCCCAGGATGGCGCGCACCGTCAGCTCGAAGCCGTCGAACGCCCCCGGCACCCGCAGGCCCGGCCTTCGGGCGACCGCACCGGCCATCACCGAGTCGCCGCGCAAATGGGCGGCGATTGCGTCGGGCCGTGCGGCCAGGTCGAACAGGTCTTTCACCCGCGCGAGGACATCGGCCAGCGCCGGGAGCAGCGACGGCGCCAGCTCGACGGCCAGGGCCTCGCGGCCGTCGATCGGCTCGACCCGGAGCCAGCCGCGCCATGCCCCCACTGCCGCGGTGCGGAGGTAAGCCCGGCCATCGACCCGTTCGACGCCCGCCGTCGTCCGGCCGGAAAGGAAGCCGATCAGGGCGTCCCACGCCAGCGGAGGGCGATAGGCCAGCGTCAGGCGGAGCACGTCGTGATCGCGAGACCGGGCACGCGAGCGCCTGAGGTCGCCCGGCGTGAGCCGGTAGTGCGACCGGAACAGCCCGTTGAATCGGCGGACGCTCTCGAACCCGCTGGCGAAGGCGACGCGCGAGATCGGGAGCTCGGTCTCGGTCAAAAGCTGCTTGGCCAGCAGCAGTCGGCGCGTCTGGGCCAGCTCGATGGGAGACACGCCGAACTCCGAGCCCACCGCCCGGCGCAGGTGCCGGGCGCTGAGGCCCAGCTCGCCAGCGAGCCGCTCGACGCTGCCGCCATCGTTGAGCGCACCGGCCTCGATTCGCGCGGCGGCGATCCGGGCGATCCGGCCGATCGCGTCGACCGGGGCCTGGCCGGGCGCCAGCTCGGGCCGGCAACGCAGGCAGGGCCGGAACCCGGCTCGCTCGGCCGCGGCCGCGTCGGCGAAGAAGCGGCAGCGGTCTCTGCCCGCGGTCCTGGCCGGGCAGATCGGCCGGCAATAGATCCTTGTCGTCGTGATCCCGACGAAGAACAGGCCGTCGAATCGACGGTCGCGGGCCGCCAGGGCGCGGTAACAGGTCTCGTCGTCGATCGTCATGGCGCACCGGGCCTCGTGCGGATCGCTTCGTGTCGGATGGTCTCATCCCACCGCGGTGTCGATCGGCTCGTCACCGGGGGAAGTTTATCCGATTGGGCCCGCGCCGTCTGGCCGTTTTCGGCCATCGAAACCGGAATGGCCGTGATGTCCGAAAATGGCCGATCTCGTCCTTGATCTCGATGGAACTGACCTATCCGTCCGACGAGGATGTTACCATGTTCGACGATTCCCGGTTCGAAGGCCGGCGCGTCCGGTCAGGTGGGGGCTGCGGATGATGGGCTTTCAGACGAACTGGCGAAACCCTGCGGGTCGGTTCGTCGCGCTGGCCGCCCTCGTCCTCGGCATCGCATCCGGGGCGTTCGTCATCTTCCTGCTGCCCGAGATCTACTGGTCGCTACCCGTTCCGCTCCGACAGCGTCGCGCCGAACTTGTGCTCGCCTGCGTGGCCGCGGTGTATGCCGTCGTTTGCTGGAAAGGGCAAAAACGGCTGGTCAAGATCACGGACGCGGCCGCCGATCGCGCGCTTGCGGCGGGCCTGGCGATCGTCGCCGCGATGGCCGCGCTCGCGATGCTGGCATCCTGGGTGCCGCATTACCTGCTCTGGCCCTGGTCGCGTGATGCCGACACGTTCGCGACCCTTGCGCAGTCGTGGGATCACGGCATCCGGCCATATCGCGACATCCGCGGCTACAACTTTCCTGGCGCCATCTACCTTGCCTGGATCCTGGGCAAGACGTTCGGATGGGGGCGGACCTGGCCTCTGTATGCGCTCGACGCGACGGCTCTCCTGGCGCTCGGAGTGATCCTGACGGCATGGAGCCGCCGCTGCCTCGGCGGGGCTCTACCGGGACTCGCCGCCTATGTCGTCTTCCTGACCTTCTACCTGAACCGCGACTTCGAAACGGTCGCCCAGCGCGACTGGCATGCGAGCCTGGGCATGGTCACTGGGTTGCTGATTATGCAAGCGTGGCCCGGCCGGGCGAGCGTCGCGGTCGCGGCCGCGCTCGGGGCGGCCGCGCTGTCGATCCGCCCGCATGCCGTGTTCTTCCTGCCGGCGATGGCCTGCGCAATCCTGGAAGGTGTTGATGAGTCGTCGGTCGGCACGGGCAGGGCACGTCGACTCGTCGTGTGGGTTCTACTCCTGATCGCCTTCACCGCGATGGCGTTCGCTCCGCTGTTGATCGCGGGGATCGCCGCCGACCTGGTCCGCGGGCTGCGGACGGCCGCGCTCGGCGATGCATACAGCCGCGCCGACGCGAACACGATGGCGCGGGCGTTCATCGACCAACTCGCGCAGCCCGCGGCACCGATCCTCATCGGGCTGCTCGCCGCGATGATCGCGACGACGCGAGGAGCGTCGCGACGGCGGGCCGGAACCTGGCTGATCGCGGTTGCGGGGGCCCTGCTTTACCGCGTGCCGCACCCCGTCCAGCACGCGTACCTGGCCTATCCGCTTGCGTTGACAGGCGCCGTCGCGCTGGCATTGCCCATCGGCTGGATCGTCGCGGGGGCAGGCGTGCCGTCGCCGCTTCGCGCGATTGCTGTCGCGATACTTGTCGCCGAGACGAGCGTCGGAATCCCGGTTTTTTGCAATCTCGATGCCTCGATGAGGGCGATCGGTTCGATTGCCCGGGGCGACACTCTGCCTGAGTGGCCGCCTCCTGGGGGCGATGCCTGGTATGACCCCCGGCGCGGGCGGTGGTACCCGTGGCAGGATTACCGCGATTCGGTGGCCTACCTGCGCCGAACGACTGCGCCCGACACGGCTATCGCCAACGTGCTCAGGGAGCCGCCGTTCCCGGCGATCAACGGCCCGGTCGGGCGGATCTCGCCGTTCCGTGCGGAGTCGGGGATCTGCTGGATGTGGCTCGTGCACATCGACCTCGAGCCCGAGTTCGTCCGGGCGCTCGAGCGCGAGGCGGACTGTGTCGTCGTCTGGTCGCCGGGTGAGCACGCCTTGCCGTCGCAACTGCCGCTCGACCGGCTCGCGGAGGTGATCCGCCGTGACTTCCGCCCCGAGGTGAGCTTCGGCCGGATCGAGATCTGGCGCCGCGCCGCCGATCGCGGTCGGACTGATCCCGTCTTGCCCGTCAACGACGCCGCGCGGCGATGAACGCGGCACGGACGAGAATATCGTTCTTCTCGTACGACGAGTTCGGCATCAGGCAGGTACGGACGGCCTGGCCCCGCGAGAAGTACCCGCGATAAACGGCGTTCATCGGCTGGTAGTCCTTCATGTCGCGGAGCGAGACGCACCCGGAGGCGATATCCTCGAGCGACAACCCGGCGGCCTCCAGGACGGCGGTGTGATTCCTCGCCATCTGGTGGACCTGCTCGGCGAGGTTGCCGGCGGTGACGCCTCCGCGCGGGCCCGCGCCGTCGAGCGCCGAGATGTACAGGGTGTTCCCCGCCCAGACGGCCGGACTACCCGGGACCGAGCCCTCCATCGCCCGGTCGCTGAGCCCATCGGGCCGGACGACCTTGCGGCCGGCGAGGTCCGTGGTGGCGAAGCAGGTGATCTCGACGTGCGAACCGCCGGGAATCCAGTCGACGAAGGTCGTCGAGCAGGCCGGCTCGCTCCCGCGCGGGAAGAACTCGGCGTAGACCTTGCTGGCCGCCTCGAGGTTCTCATATTTGTCGAGGAACACGTGGCTCATCACGACGTGGCGGAAGTCGAGCCCGGCCTGCTTGAGCGTGGTCTCGACGTTCTTCATCGACTGGCGGACCTGGTCTTCGAAGGTCGACGGATGGCCGCCGCCGGGGAGCTGGTCCCCCTTGCCCGAGATGTAGAGCACGTCGCCGGCCAGGATGCCCGGGCTGAACGGCAGCCCGGCGGGGACGTCGCCGATCCGCCTGCGCTCGGCCAGGTCGGTGTAGGCGATGCAGGTGATCTCCAGCCGCGACTCGCCGGGCACCTGGGCGACGCCGAGGGTCGTGCGCGCGGGCGGATCCTGGGGAAAGAACTTCGCATAGTAGGGATTGAGGTCGGCGTAGCGGTCGTGGTCCTCGAGGTACACGAACGACTTGACGACGTGCCGCATGTCGAGCCCGGCCGACTTGAGGGTCTTCTGCACCTCATTCAGGCAGTTCTCGACCTTCTCGGGGAACGGGGCGTTCGGGCGGTAGTCCCCCTTGCCCGAAATGTACAGCGTCTTGCCGATCCGCGCCCCCGCCGAGAACAGGGGAGCCTGGCGCTTCGTCGCCTTCGTCACGTCCCCGGGATCCCTGGGCGGCTCCTGGGCGGCGGCCGGTACGGCGGCCGAAAGTGCGAGGACGAGTGAGGCAACGAGGAACGGTCCACGCCTGGGCATCGGTGGGCCTCCGCGGGTGTTGAAGGACTGATGGGAAACGCCGGGCCGTTGCTGACGAACGGCCCAGAGTCTAGCAGCCCGATTCGACGGATTCCACGGAGCGACGGGGCGCATCGGCCGCGGATGCCGCTCTCTTCCAGTGTCGTGGCGATGCGGTCCGTCTCGCCCGTCGCGCCTCGGGCTGCCGGGGATTCGGGATGGCGCCGGGGGTTTTGGCTCGACAACGTCGGCGGCGCGCCGCAAGATAACAACGAGCCGCAGCCGGGCCGGCCTCGCGCCTCGTCCCCCACCGGGTTAGATGATCCCACCCCCGCAGGCCGCAACGAGGTCGATCATGAAGACGTGGCTTCATGGACTTCTGTTCCTCTCACTGGCAGGCGGGGCGGCCGGGCAGCAGCAGCAACAGCAGACCGGGCCGTCGCCGCAGTATGACCTGCTGCTTCGGGGCGGCCATGTGATCGACCCGCGCAACGCGATCGACGCGGTCCGCGACCTGGCCATCCGCGACGGCAAAATCGCCGAGGTGGCCGAGCGGATCGACCCGGCGCGCGCGCTCAAGACGATCGACGTGGACGGCCTGTTCGTCACGCCGGGGCTGGTGGACATCCACGTGCACGTCTTCGCCGGGACGGGCGAGCGCCGGTCGTATGCCGGGGACAACAGCGTCTATCCCGACGGGTTCACCTTCCGCGCCGGGGTGACGACCGTGGCCGATGCCGGCTGCGCCGGCTGGCGCAACTTCGAGGACTTCAAGCGGCTGGTGATCGATCGCTCGCGCACGCGCGTCCTGGCGTTCCTGAACATCGTCGGCCACGGCATGCGGGGCGCGCGCTACGAGCAGGATGTGGACGACATGCAGCCCGAGCCGGCCGCCGAGATGGCGACGCGGCACAAGGGGCTGATCGTTGGCATCAAGACGGCGCACTACATGGGCCGCGACTTCCGGGCCGTCGATCGCGCCGTCGCCGCCGGGACAAAGGCCGGCATCCCGGTGATGGTCGACTTCGGCCGCGCCTATCCCGAGAAGTCGCTGGCCGAGCTCGTGACCGTCAAGCTCCGGCCTGGCGACATCTACACGCACGTCTATTCGGGCCTGCGGGGCGAGCTCGATCCGTCGGGCCACGCCAACCCTGCTCTCGCGGCCGGGCGGCAGCGGGGCGTCATCTTCGATGTCGGCCACGGCGGCGGTAGCTTCACCTGGCGCGTCGCCGTCCCGATCATCCAGGAAGGCTTCTGGCCCGACTCGATCTCGACGGACCTTCACGCGGGCGACATGAACACGGGCGTCAAGGATATGCTGGGCGTCATGGACAAGTTCCTCGCGCTGGGGATGCCGCTCGACCGCCTGATCCTCTGCTCGACGTGGAACCCGGCCCGCGAGATCCGGCAGGAGCAGATCGGCCACCTGTCGGTCGGCTCGCCGGCGGACGTGGCCGTCCTGCGCCTGGAGCAGGGCGACTTCGGCTTCATGGACGTCTACGGCGCCCGGCTCCGCGGCCGGAAGCGGCTGAGCTGCGAGATGACTGTTCGCAACGGCAAGGTCGTCTACGAGCTGAACGGCCTGTCTCGCCCCGACTGGGCCACGCTGCCGAAGAACTACCGCGCGACCGGCAGCCCGCGCTGGGACGGCAATCGGGCCTCCAGCGGCGGTCTGGGCCGGATGCCGCTCGGATACGAAAACCCCGCCGATGCCCCCGATCCCGCAGGCCGCGACTCGTCGTCGCGGCGACGCCCGTAGGACGGCTGGACGCCGCGGGTCGACCAGGGTCATGTGCGACACCATCGATAGCCCACAATCCGGGAGATGCCCGATGAATTCCAGGACGACCCGACGGCAAGCGATCCTGGGGGCTGTGGCCGGCGTCCCGGCCCTTCAGATGCTCGGGGCCGAAGTCGAGGCCACAGAAGCGGCCGCGTCGCCAGACGCTCCGAATCCGCCGTCACGCGACGTAATCCGCGAGCTGGGCGTCCGCACGTTCATCAACGCGGCCGGCACCTTCACCGCGCTGACGGGCTCGCTGATGCGGCCCGAGGTCGTCGCGGCGATGCAGGCCGCCTCGCGGCAGTACGTCAAGCTCGAGGATCTGCGCGACGCCGTCGGCGCTCGGATCGCCGAACTGCTGCATTGCCCCGCCGCGATGGTGACCGCCGGCTGTGCCTCGGCGCTCTCGCTGGCGACGGCCGCCTGCGTCGCCGGCAGGGATCCCGAGCTGATCCGCCGCCTTCCCGACACCGCGGGCATGAAAAACGAGGTGATCGTCCAGAAGACGCACAGGGTCGGCTACGATCACGCGATCCGAAATGCCGGCGTCAAGCTCGTCGAGGTCGTCACCCGCGACGAGATGGAAGCCGCCATCGGCGAGCGGACGGCCATGATGTTCTTCCTCAACTTCGCCGACCCGAAAGGGCAGGTCCATCACGAGGAATTCGTGGCAGTCGCGCGCAATCACAAGATCCCAACACTTATCGATGCCGCGGCCGATGTTCCGCCGGTTGAGAATCTCTGGCGGTATACGAAGCTGGGGTTCGACCTGGTGGCCTTCTCGGGCGGAAAGGGTCTGCGCGGGCCGCAGTCGTCGGGGCTCTTGCTCGGCCGCAAGGACCTGATCGACGCGGCGAAGCTCCACCACGTCCCGTACGGTGACACGCTCTGCCTCAGCAACAAGGTCAACAAGGAGGAGATGATCGGCATGCTGGTGGCGCTCGAGTCCTACCTCAAGGAGGACCACGTCGCCGTCTGGAAGGAGTGGGAGGCCCGTTGCCAGCGGATCGCGGACGCCCTGAAAGAATTCCCGGACGTGCGGACGAAGGTCGTCGTGCCGTCGATCGCCAACGCGGTGCCGCACCTGCACGTCCGCTGGGACGCGCGGGCTCACGGCGTCACCCCGGCCGAGATGGTCAAGCGGCTGCGCGACGGGAAGCCGAGCATCGAGGTCGGCCCCGGCTCGCGCAATCCGCTGGTGATCGGTGTCTGGATGATGGAGCCGGGGGATGATGTCGTCGTCGGGCGGCGGCTTCGAGAGATCCTGAACGGGGCATGAGTCGGCCCCTTCGTGCTGTTCACGCCCCGGCGCCCTGAAACGCCTTCTCCCCGCTGATGACGACATCCTCGGCGTCCCGGGTCGCGGCGCGGGTGAGCAGCCAGGTGTTCCAGCCCAGGCGGGTGCCGATCGGCCCGCGGTTCAACTGGCACATGGGGACCTCATCGGCCTTCAGGACGAGCTGGACGTCGAAATTCAGGCCCGGATCGACGTAGAGGCGGACCAGTCGGGCCAGCAGGAAGAACGCCTTACGCTCGGGCACCGGGGCGCGGTCGGGCAGGAACTCGAGGAGCTTGTTGTAAGTCAACGGGCCGAGACGGACGAGGAACTTGCTCCCGCGGTCCCAGACGCGACGGCCGGCAACCGCAGACACGCCGAGCTCGTTGTTGCCCGCCTCGCCACCCAGCCGCGACTGGTTGGGCGGCTCGAGCGTCAGCCACTCGCCCCGGAACTGCTCGATCCGGACCGGGATCCGGAAATGGTCGCACAGCATCGTCTCCAGCGCGACGGCGCACCGCGGCCGATGCCCGAGCAGTCCGCCGAAGTGCAGGAGCACCAGGTCGTCGATTCTGGCGAGTACCCGCTCGCGAGGCTCGCCGTCCTCGTCGAGTCCGTCGCGCGCGGTGACGTGCAGCCGCCGTCGCAACGGCCGGAGGCCAAGCCCGATCAGGCTCATCAGCGCAGCCGTGAACTGGTCCGGCTCCTCGCCGGCATGGTCCCCACGCTCGAACGGGACGTAGAATCGGTACTTCTCCCACGCCCGATAGAACAGCGAAACCATCCGATGATTGAACAGGTCGAACCAGTCGCGGAGCGCGTGCTTCTCCGGAGTGCGGGCGAAGCGCTCGATCCTGTAGAGCAATTCGGTGTAGTGCTGCGGGAGTACGCCGCTCGGCCCGGTCAGGCCCATGAAGGCCTGGACCATCACCGGGACCGGCCGGATGTTCGTCGGCCGCTCCATCTCATAGATCGAGCTGGGCGGGAAGGACAGAGAGATCCTCGAGCGGAACCGGACCGCTTCGGCGCGCGGAGGGCCGGCCATGCCGACCCGCGCCCGGCCGGGCTCCATGCGCTGGAGCAGCCGGACCGCCTGGAAGAAGTCGAACCGGCAGGGGTCGTCGAAGAGTTCGCGGGCCAGACCCTCGTCGTACCGGGTGGATGGGACCGCCGCCGGCGGCGACGCCAAGGGCCTGGAGACGTGGCGGATCAGGTCGGCGGACGAGGCCGAGGGAGCGGTCTGGATCTCGGGGCCGGGCCCCGGCCCGGGCGACGGATCGGGATAGGTCGCGGGCTCGGGGGGCGATCCGGGGTCGTCCCAATCGAGGTCGCGCTCCTTGCTCCCATCCGGCGTGGGCGCGGTCTCGCCGATCGATCCGTCGCCGCCCATGATGGGCGGATCGGCATCGTCGTCGAGGGCCGAGCCTCTCGGGACGCTCAGATCAGCGGGTGATCCCCCGCCCTCGGCGGCCATATCTTCAGCGGCCCCTTTCCTTGCGTGGTCGTGGCGACAAGCTGGGTGAACGAGTTGATCGTGGTGTATAACGCGAGGAAACGCTCGAGGACCGAGGCGAACAGGAGCACGCCGCTGCCGACGTACTTCTGCTCGTCGAATTCGATCGAGATCTCCGTCCCCCGGCAGAAGGCGACCCGACCGGCCCCCGATAGCCGACCGGCCACCTTGCGGCTGCCCAATCGCACGACGCCCTCGATCAGTTGCCGTGCCACGTTGGCCCGATACTTGTCGCCGCCGGTGTCCGTGACGTCGTAGAGCCGCAGGATCTCCCGGAACGATTCGCAGCCCTCGGTCGCGTCCACCAGCGAGAGGTGATTGAGGCATAGGTGAGAGATCAGCCGCCAGTACGATCCGCGTCGTACCGGCGGGCGGAGCGGCAACGAGGGGGGCTGCACGCAATGGATCCGCGACAGCGGCGCCGCGGCCTCCAGTTCGAAGATCAGCCGCTCGCCCGCCTGCTGTAGCACCGCCGGCAGCTCGCGATTGGTGCAGGTCGTCCGCACGACCAGCGTCGGGTCGCCCGGGTGGGACGGGTTGAAATCCAGGTCAACCAGGCTGAGGAAGACGTCAGTCCCCCGGTCGCTGGGTCGGGTCGACGGCCGCCGCGACGCGTGCCAGAAATGACGCATCTCGTCGAGCGAGGTCCCGTGCCGCAGCGAGTAGAACGGCAGGTAATCCGTCGTCTCGTCGGCGATCGGGTCGACGCTCGTCACCTCGTCGACGGAATAGACCTCCATCCCGTCCGGATACGCCACGTCCGGCACGACCCGGTACTCGTACCGCGCCGACGACAGCGGGATCGGCTCGGCGGTCTTCTCGAACAGGTTGATCACGGGGGTGCAGCCGAGGCGGAACGTCTCGGCCGTGATGTCCTGCTCGAGCTTGGGCCAGGTGCGATCGAGGAAGACGATGACCTCGAGCAGCTTCTCGTAGCCCGCCCGTCCGGCCCGTCGCAGGTTGCAGAGGTCGACGAAGTGGAACTTGTACGGGAACGCGAAGAACTCGCTGAGCAGGCGGTAGCCGATGAATGACTGGGGGGGGAGCGGCAGCAGCCCCTCGTCGCGCTCGAAGCCGACCTGGGCGAGGCCCTCGGCCGGCTTGAGGACCACCGGGGGCCGGCCGGCCGAGCCGGCCGGGTCGCGGAGGACGACCGCCAGCACGTGGTTGAACAAAACCTCGTAGAGCAGGGCGATCGTCTCGCTCTCTCCCTTGAGGTAGAGCCGCAGCCGGTCCATCGTCAGGTCGGCGAACCGCTGCCCGGCCTCGGCCTCGAGCTGGATCCGCAGCGCCGCGACGGCCCCGCGCGGGACGTTCAGACCTCGGGGGAACGGCGGTCGGATGACCCCGGCGTCGGCGATCCGGACCGGCCAGAGCTGGACCGGGTACCCGGTCCGGTAGCGGCAGGGCAGGTCGCCCACTGGCCGGGTGCTCACATGGCTGTGCCGCGGGATCGCGAACCCCTCCGGCGACCGGGCTCGCTCGGCGTCGAGGTCGAACTGGACGACCGCCATCGACGGGATCGGCGCGAGGTAATGGGGATAGAGCACGCCGAGCATCGCCGTCGTCAGCTCGGGGAAGTCGTCGTCGATCCGGTGCTGCACCCGGCCGGCCAGAAGCGCGAACGACTCGATCAGCCGCTCGATGTGAGGGTCGCTGGAGCGGTTGGAATCGATCTGGAGCCGATCCGCGGTCGCGGGGTAGAGGTCGGCGAACTCCTTCGCGAACTGGCGGATGAACGTGAGCTCGCGCTCGTAGTAGGGATACAGGATCTCGCTCATCGATCTCACCCGCCCGCGCGCTGGATGGTGGCCTCGCCGGTGGTCAGCTTCAGGAGCGTGACGAACGCCACCTCCGGCGACGGGTCGAGGCGCAGCGTGGCCCGGATCTCGAAGTCCACCGTCAGCGGCTTCGGCCCGCCGTCTTTCAGGGGGATCGCCCGCACGTCGGTCAGCCGGGGCTCGAACGTCGTGATCGCCTCCTCGATGGCCGTGCAGACCCGCTCGGCGGCACCAGGGCCGGCGGTCCCGTACGAGGCCGTGTCCGGCAGGCCGTAGGCCACGATCGACCGCCGGACCTCCGCGAACTCCTCGGGGACATCAAGGATCATCTTGTGGGTGTTGAGCAAATCCTCGAGATCCTTCCGTACAGAGTCGATCATCTGCTCGACGCTGTAGCCCCGACGCCAGCTCGTACCCTCGGATTCGGGGTCGATGAGGCGGTCGAGCATCGAGGGCCTCAGGCCATCCTGCGACGTGCTTCGGTCCATGGTCGTTGCGGGCCTCCCCGGGTGGTCATTCCGCCGGTCCCGGATCCGATCGCCATTCCCGCCATTCTAGCAGGCCGACGGCGTCGTCGTCACGGAGGAACGTGTGCAGGCCGACACCCAGCACGGCACCCCCGACGTCCTTCCAGTCGGTCATCCGACCGAGCTTGATCTGGTCGTCGGGATCCTGGTGCGAGCCCGGGTAGAGGGCGGGCAGGAAGACCTCTCCGTGTTCCTCCTCGAGCTCGAGACGCGCCGGGATGAACAGCAGGTCGCGGGGGAACCGCGGCGGGTTCATCGCCACCAGCCGCACCTGCTCCAGCCCGACCCAGAAATAGCGGCCGTGGGCCATCACCTCCAGGACGCCCGCGAACAGGTCGTCGGCGTCGCGGAACGAGGTAAAGGGCCGGCCGTTGAGCCGGCCGCCGATACTCGGCATGGCCTCGTTCGCGCGGGCAAGGGCCTCGGACGCCTCGTCCGGCCGCCCCTCGCGCAGGCGATTGACCGCGTCGAGCCGCAGGCGCAGGTGCTCGGCCGGCTCTCCGAAGAATCCGGGTACCATGCCCCCGGCGAAGACGTCACGACGGGCCCGTTCGGACTCGAGCAGGCCGCGGTAGCCCGCGGCCGCGACCTCCACCGCCGGGTCCTCGAATCGGATCAACTCCATCTGGCGGCCGGCGCCGTCCAGATCGCCGGAGAACGCCAGCAGCTCGACCAGGAAGAGCCGCCTCCCGCCATCGGCCGGGTGCGCGTCCACCTCCTGGGCCTGGGCGGCGATCGCATCCCCGAGCCGTCCGGCCTTGTAGAGTTCGGTCGCGTTCATGGGACCACCTCGGTTCAAGACGATCGCAGCCCGTTCGGTACGTCATCGGGCCGCCGACGCGGGTCGGCGGCCCAGGTCATGGTCGCGGGGGCGCTCCCGACGCCCCCGTATCTCGCCGGCAACCCGCCGGCCCATCCCGATCACTCCTTCTTGTTCTCGGCGATGTTGTACGTCATGCTCGGCTTGTCGCCCTCGCCGCCCTTGGCCGTCTGCTCGACGTACTCCACCTTCACCTTGGCGAAGTTGAGGCTGACGTTCTCCGTGAGACGGTCCTCGCCGCCGGAGCCGCCGGTCGAGACCGAGGTGATCATCACCTCGTCCATCGTGATCTTGATGTATTCCAGCGGCTTCTCCCCGGCCTTGCGGACCGTCAGGAGCGCCGAATCGTAGTGCTTGCCGTTGCAGCAGGCGAGCATCAGGTCCGGCGACGCCTTGTCCACATACTTGGTCAGGCTGAGGTCATTCACGTTGACCTTGCCGGCGCCGGCGCCGCCGCCGACATGGGCGGTGCCGCTATTCGACATCCCCCAGCTCCAGGACAGCACGTCGATCTCGTTCTTGTGCTTGTCGTCCCTCGACTCGCCCTTCAGGTCGGGCGTGAACTTCAGGAACATGTCGACTGCCATTGGATTCTCCCCCGCGAATGCGGTTTAGACCTGAGTATCTTCGGACTATCGGAAAACGACCTGCGGTCCGGAACGGACGCGGGACGTCGCCGGCGGGCGAATCCGGAGGGAGTCCTCCCGGCCGCCTGCGATCGACGTCCGCCTGCACCCCTCGGCTCACTCGGCTCGAAGCGACCGGATCCGAGTGCCCCGTCCGGTGGGGTGCGCACGCCAGCCATTCCCCCACCGCAAGCTCGCGACGCCGGCACGGGGCCGCGTGGGGAAGGCACTCTCCACCTCGTGGGGTCTGTCGGTGGTCCTCAAGGCCCGACGGCCGAAGAGATCGGGGCCAGCCCGGGGACCACCGCCGGCAGGGCCGCTGAGGCCCGCCGCCCCACTCACGACTTCTGCGGAACCTCGGCGACCAGGCGCATCGAAGCCGAGAGGGCCTCGAGCTGGAAGTGCGGGCGGAGCCGGGCCACAGCCTCGTAGTAGCCGGGCTTGCCCTTCACCGGTCGGACCTCGATCTTCGCCTCCGACAACGGCTTCTCGGCCTTCGTCTTGTCACCCACGCTCTGGGGATTCGACACGACGTAGTTGCCGATCCACTCGTTCAGCCACCGCTCGCAGTCGGAGAGCTCCATGAACGACCCGATCCTGTCCCGCGCCATCACCTTGAGGTAATGCGAGAACCGCGACACGCACATCAGCAGATTGATCTTGGTCGACAGCTCCGCGTTCGCGTTGGCGAGCGGGTCGAAGTACGTCTTGGGCTTCTGGCACGACTGCGTCCCCATGAAGACCGCAAAGTCGCTCCCCTTGCTGTGCAACAGCGGCAGGAAGCCGAGGTTCGACAGCTCGAACTCGCGGCGGTCGGAGATGGCGATCTCGGTCGGGCACTTCATCGCGACGTCTCCATCGTCGGTCGGGAAGGTGTGCACCGGCAGGTTTTCGACCTTGCCTCCGCCTAGCACGCCCCGCGTGCGGGCGAACCACCCGTCCTGCGCGAAGGCATCGGTCATCCGCGCACCGTAGGCCCAGGCTGCTCCCATCCACAGGTAGGTGTGGTGCTCCTTGCCGTTGACCTGCTCCTCGAAGTTGAACTCGGTGACCCGCTTGAAATCCTGGCCGTAGGGGAGACGGGCCAGCACCCGCGGCATGGTCAATGCCACGTAGCGACTGTCCTCCGAATCGCGGAACGACTTCCACGGCGCGTACTCGACCGAGTCGAAGATCTTGGCCAGGTCGCGCGGATTCGGGAGCTCGGTGAAGCTGTCGAACCCGAAGAGCTTCGGGCTCGCGTTGGAGATAAAAGGGGCGTGCGCGGCGGCGGCCACCCCCGAGATCATCTTGAGCAGGCTGACGTCCTCGGGATGACGGCCGAACTCGTAGTCGCCGATCAGCATCCCGTACGGCTGGCCGCCGAGCTGGCCGTACTCCTCCTCGTAGATCTTCTTGAACAGGCTGCTCTGGTCGAACTCGACCGCACGCTCGAGGTCCTTGAACAGCTCCTGCTTCTTGACGTTGAGCACGCGGATCTTGAGGGTCTCGCCGGTCTCCGACTGCTGCACCAGATAGTGCAGCCCCCGCCAGGTCGACTCGAGCTGCTGAAGCCCGGGGTCGTGGAGGATCTCGTTCAACTGCGCCGAGAGCTTGCGGTCGATCTCGGCGATCCAGGTCTTGATGTTCTTCTCGACGTCCTTGCTGACGACCTGCCCGGGCTTGACGGCATGCTCGAGGAACTGCCGGAAATAGTCCTTGGCGCGCTCCTGCTCGACGTCGGTCTGAGGCCGGGTTGCGGCGATCACCTGCGAGAGGAGGTCGGGCACTTCCGCGGTCTGTGCGGCGGCCTCGGCGGCCTGGGCTTGCTGGGTCCCCGTGCTCATCACTTCGCCTCCGCTTCAGGGGTTTCCGTCGTGGAATCGTCCGCCTCGCTGATGCCCATCTGCCTGGCCAGCTCGCGCGCCCGGTCAGTGTTCGCCAGCACGTCGCCCAGCAGCCGGTCGAGCTTGTCGTTGCCCTCCATCTTGCTCAGCAACTGCGTGAGCTGGAGCCGCATCGCCAGCAATTCCTTGAGCGCGGGGACCTGCTCGGCGATCCGCGCGGGCTCGAAGTCGTCCATCGACTTGAACTTCAGCTCGACGGCCAGCTTCGTGTCCTCATCCGTCAGCCGGTTCTGGACCTTCATCGCCACCCGCGGCGTCGCCTTGGCAAGGACGTCGTTGATGTTATCGCGGTCGATGTTCACCGCCTTCCGCTCCTTGAGCGGACCCAGCGGGGTAGCCGGCTGCCCGGAGAGGTCGGCGAGCACGCCGACGACGAACGGGAGCTCGACCTTTTGCATCGCGCCGTTCGTATCCACTTCGTATTTGATCTGTACCCGCGGCCGCCGCACGCGATCCAACTTCGTTTGCATGCTCGACATGGCAACCCCCCCTCAAAGCCGCGTTCCCGACGCGCCCGCCGCCACCCTGGGATGGCCGATCGTCGTTCTTTCGCCTCGATCGAGTGAGTCGATCCGGGCCCACCGCGTCGTCCCAGACGTTCGGGTCAGTGTCTCGACGGTCCGGCATCGCCGCACGATCGCCCGCCAGCAAGCAGGATACGAACGCCTGAAGGCCCCTGCAAGGATATTTCCGAAAACCCGCCGGGCCGGACAACATTTCCTGCAAGTCTTCGCAGGGCCGCTCGATCGGCGGCTCATTGCGGACGATCGTGTCTGTTTCGGGCCGCGGTGACGCGGCTGGATGCGGGCTCGCCCCGGCTATCGGGACGCCGCCCGCCGGTCCAGTTATCCTCGTGGCCGGCGGAGGTGATGTGTCGCCCGCTCGGCCCTGCGGCTGGCCCATTCTCTCTTGACCAGCCATTGTCTCTACGGCAAGGCCGCGTTTCGTGACTCCGGCCTCCCGGAATTCGGCCTCTCACGCCGGGCCCGGGGCCATGCACCCTCACTCCTCGTCCGACTCCGGCGTCTTGATCCCAAGTTCTCGGCTCATCGATTCGAGCACGTCCGCATCGCGGATCAGCGCCCGCATCAATTCGGGGAACGGCAGCGCCCCCAGCTCGACGGCTCGATTGATCAGGTACGGGATCGGGCTGTGCGGCTCGATCTGCTGGAGCAGCGCCGCGGCCTGCGCGAGCTGACGGTACACCTGTGCTCGCGAGGCCACCTGCCGGCCGACGAACGAACCCCCGTCCCCTGCACCGGACTCGAATCGCCCGTCGTCCGCTTCGTCGCCTCCCCCCGAATCCCCGGCCTGGCCAGGCGTCGGCCCCTTGCGCTCGAGGATCTGCCGGGCCAGCGAGTAGCATTCGCCGATCGCCTGGCGGAGGCCCGAGAGTGCCGGCGCGTACTTCTCCCCGGCCCGCTCCCGCAGCGCCGTGGTCAGGGCGTCCAGCTCGTGCACGCTCTCCTTCAGGTCCTCGAATTGCGTTTCGCACGCCTCGCGCGGCATCTCCTGGAGGGCCGACTCGATGTCGGCCGGCGAGATCTTGCTCTTGCCGCTCTGGGAATCCTTCCACTCGAACCAGCTAAACGACCCCTTGCCGCCGCGGAGCATCGGCACCTGGCGCAGCGTTATGGGGAAGCGGGCCCCGCGGTCCGCCTCGTCGAGCCAGTGCAGCGGACCGATCCGCACCTCGACGTCGTCCTCGCTCTCGATCGCCGGGTTGAGCCGGTCCCAGCACTCCGCGACCATCCGCCGCATCAACCGCAGGCCGTCGCGCAGCCCGGCGAAGCCGTGCTCCTTGACGAGCGCCTCGGTCAGCCGGGCGGCGACCAGCATGTCCTTGGACGTCTCGGCCAGGGTCTGCTCGGAGAGCTCCACGACACCGGCCCAGTCGGCCTTCTGGGCGGTATCCGGGCGCCTCGGATCGTTCTTGTCGTAGTCGTCCGGGTCGACCTCCTTGCGGAGTTGCTCGAACTTCTCGCGGACCGCGAACGGGACGGAGCCCCCGCCGGGGGAATCGCCCGGGATCGGGGCGAGCAGCGCGTCGATATCGAGGATGGGATTCGAGGACATCGGCATCCTGATAGGGTTCAAGCCGGGAACCGGACCGGTGCGCCGGCGGAGGGACCGTCGCAGGGCGGACTACACGACCATCGCGGGTCCCGCCCCGAGCCCGCGACCGGTCCGATCCTACGGGCTCGCGCGGATCAGGGCAAGGACCTGGACGACGGCGTCTCGGGCGGAATCGGCCGACCGCTCGCGACGACCGCGATGGGCAGGGGCAAGACTATCATCCCCCCGAGCCAAGGGTCCGACGATCGGGCGGGCCCTCCGTGCGGGCGACTCGGGCGGCGGCGCGGTCGGGGGCGGATCGCTCCCGGCGGACCCGCTCGAAAAAAACGACGTCCCGGGCCGTCCGGCGCGGGCGGCAAACGGCGATCTCCTCATGTCGGAGGGTCGCGGCGAGCGACCTTCTCGACGATCGAGCCGGTCCTATCGCCCCGCTCTCCGTCGCGGCGAATCGCTCGACCCGCCGGTTGGAGGGCGCCGGGCGGCTCGAGCGTTGCGATGTCGCTCCTCCCTGCACCCTGACAGGTGGCGAACCGCTCAGTTCATCGACGGGCGCGAGCGGCCGCCGGAAGCCCAAGAGACCTCGCGGTCGCGGACGACGCCACTTGGATCGACGACCGCACGGGATACCAGGAGTCTCACAATGCCCAAGCGAAGGCGAAACACCATCTTCGACGCCACCCATTTCTACCGGCGTCCCAACTCATCGACCATCTTCGCCCGTGACCGGCTCGGCCGATACAACTGCTACACCGTGGATGCCAATTCGGGAGAGGTTTCGATCCTCCCGGCCGGGATGTTCACGCTGCCCCCCATCTACGGGCGGGTGAACTTCGCGAATAACGTGCGTTTCACGGCGAGCACGCGCGGCCAGTCGACCCTGAAGAATTCCTATATCGGCTCGAGCCACAAGTTGAAGCCCGCGCAGGGGTGGATGTTGCTGCCGACGTTCCGGTGCTATTCCCGCCGTACGACCAACCAGGGGATGGATACGGCGATGCAGAACCTCACCGGGGCCAAGCGATCGGCCCTGGCATACGCGACCTGGGTCTCCGGGCGGAACGCGAATGCGGGGCTCGACGTCACCTTGCCCTGGGAATGGTGTCACCTGGTCGCCCACTCCCTCGGCGGGGCCGACAATGCGGGCAACATCGTCGCCGCGGTCAAGGGCAACAACTCCGAGCAACTGGCGATCGAGAGCGCCTTGCACATGTACCGGAGCGAGGACCAGTTCGAGCTGAAGGTGACCGCGTCGCTCATGAACAACGGCGACGGCAAGCACGTCGGTGACGTGATCCGGTACAAGATCCGATGCTCGGCCGGCGGATCGGACTTCGAGCAGTATCTCGATTGCCTCAACGCGCCGGACCCGTCCGAGATCCATTACTACGGCCTGCTCGAGGCCGTGGCGAAGTGGGCCAACAACAAGCTGGTCGCGATCTCCGACGCGCTCAACAAGGTCTCGACAGCGGAGAGGAACCTCATCAAGGACTTCATCGACGAGAACAAGTGAGTCTCGGAAGATAGCGGTCGCGTGTGGACCCGTCGCCGTGAAGCGGCATGCGCCCGCATCCAGATGGAGGTCGATGCGGCGGCAACATGCGAATCCGGGAGGAGGAAAGCGTCGTGATACGAATCGGCTTCTGATCCTCCGTTCCGAGGGCGCGACCCCCCCGGGCCAGGGCCCGTCCATTCCGACGGGGTCAGCTCTGACCCTCGATGCTGGTCGATGGCCCGTCCAGTTCATCCTCCAACCGTCGGTAATCGCGGCGGACATCGGCGTCGGACGACAGCCACGACGCGTACCGCCGCGTCAGGTTCGGCACGCTCTCCGGCCGCGAGACGCCCAGCACCCCCATCAGCTCCGCGTTGGTCGCCGCCGTACACCGCCGCGCCAGGTAGGCCAACGCCGCCCGCGCCGGGTGGCGACTCCCCCGCCGTCCCAGCTCCGATGCCACGATCCCGTATGCCGCACAGACCACCTCGCGGGCCCGCTCCAGCGAGTGCCCACGCGCCAGCCGCGACTCCCGCCGCAGGTCGCGCCGCGCCTCGCCCCGGACCATCGCCCCCACCTGATCGGCGAACACCCGGCTCCCCAGGATCCAGCCCTGGTGCGCCGCCTTCCACGGCGGCTCGGGCGGCTCGGCCAGGCCCGCGGTCACGAACCGGCGATACGCCGCGGCCGGATCCGACCCGCCGAACTCGCCGCCCCACGACGCCAGCAATTCGTCGTAGGCCACCCAATCCAGCCGCCTCCCCCGGTGCGCGTAGCCCGGATAGCTCGACCAGGCCCATGCGGCGGGATGCTCGACAGTCCGGGCGCGGACCGGGTTGAGGTGGACGTAGCGGGTCACCGTCCAGAGGTAGCTCTCGTCCTCGACCAACTCGGTGCGGTATCGACCCTGGAAGACGTGGCCGGCGAAGCGGTGGCGGCGCGCCCAGGCGTTGGCGTAGGCCGAGAGGAAGCCCTGCATGCCGCGGGCGAGGTTGGGTTCGGGCGTCTTGAAGACGACGTGGAGATGGTTGGTCATGAGGACGAAGGCGTAGACCCGCCAGGAGCAACGCACGGCGGCGCGGCCGAGGTGGTCCTGGAGGCGGCGGCGGTCGTCGTCGTCCCGGACGATGTCCTGACGGCCGTTGCCGCGGGCCATCACGTGATGGATCGCGCCGGAGTAATGGAGGCGAAGGCGTCGTGGCATGAAACTAGGTCTGACCTTGCGCCAAGAAGCTCGGAAAAGGAGGATCGCACAAACGAGAAACCTTTTATCGGAACCCAGCGGGTAACCAATCCCGTCCGGTAGAGCCGGGCCAGCAGCCGGAAGCGAGTCTTGCGTGGTGG
>DAIDHB010000201.1 GCA_027452145.1 Planctomycetales bacterium | reverse complement strand
GGATCCATCCTGGATTGCCGGCGCCGACCGCGTTGACGGGCGTCAACATCCGTCGCAGGTTGCCCGTCTTACCGAACTTTCCGGGTCGGGCCGGACGGCGGCCAGAGCGGGCCCCTGGCCCCCACGGGAACCGTAGGGGCGGAAGCGAATGAGGGGAAGACGGTGGGGCGTGCATGCACTCGCGGGAGGTTGGATTGACATGGGAAGGGCCTCTTTGCCGAGAATAGCCCTTCTCGGCAAAGTTCGGAACAGGTACAGTGAAAAAGGCCCTGTTTTTGATGGGGGTTTCCGAAGCTCGTGCACCGTTTTCGGCAAAGAGGCATCCAGGGGGGGTGGAAACATGGCCGAGTCGACTGCATGCAAGGTCTGCGGCGGACGAGGGCTGATCCCGTTACCTCGGGGCATGACGGCGGGATTCTATCGCTTCATGGGGGCCGGCGCGACACGTTCCGATGATGGGACGTTACTCATGTTGTGCTATGGATGCAAGGAAAGGAAGGACGACGATGCCGCGCAAGAAGAAGGCGCCTGAGCGCGCCGGGCCGCCGACGAAGGTGGCGAAGGACAAGTCGGTCCGCAAGCACCTGACCGGCTCGGAGGTCGAGCTGCTCTGCCGGACGGCCGGGCGGCTCGGGCGCAACGGCCCGCGGGACGGCCTGATGATCCTGATGGCGTTCCGGCACGGGCTGCGGTGCTCGGAGCTGGTGGCGCTCAAGTGGGACCAGGTCGACTTCCAGCGCGGCGTGATCTACATCGCCCGGCGGAAGAACGGCAAGCCGTCGACGCACCCGCTGACCCGCCGCGAACTGGCCGCGCTGCGGAAGCTGCCGGGGTACGCCGACCGCCGCGGGCCGATCTTCCTCTCGGAGCGGAAGGGGCCGCTATCGGAACGGGCCTTCCACGCGATCGTCGCCCGGGCCGGCTCCGAGGCCGGGCTGAACTTCGCGGTACACCCGCATATGTTCCGCCACGCATGCGGCTACGAGCTGGCCAACCAGGGCCGCGACACGCGGGCGATCCAGGATTACCTCGGGCACTCGAACATCCAGCACACGGTCCGGTACACCGAACTGGCGTCGGGCCGGTTCGACGGCTTCTTCAAGGACTGACTCATGGATTCCGACCAGATCGCATTGAAGTGGATGTTTCGGATGCACGAGATCGCCGAGCGGTGGGGCGCGAGCCCATCCGGCCAGCTCCAGCTCATCATGGAGATCGCGGCGGCAGGCCACGTCTTGGACTTCAACCTCACGCCGGAGAACGTCGAGGGATGGATCGAGGGACGCCTGGCGGATTACGAGGAGCGATGCCGAGCGGCCAACCCCGATTACAAGCCGCCGGTCCGGCGGAAGCGAAAGCGCCCCGTCGCCTGACCCGACTTAATTATTGACAACCCATGACGGTCAATATACAGTGCAGCGGTCAGTGACGCCGAGAGGCGTTGAGCACGTGCAGGGCGACCGGTGCGAGGGCAGGGACGCGGTGTGCAGCGGTCAGTGACGCCGAAAGGCGATTCTCCGCGGCAACGCGGAGCGGATTGAAACCTGGACGGCCCGCATCTGATTGACCTGTTCCATGAAGGCGATTCTCCGCGGCAACGCGGAGCGGATTGAAACAGGCCCGGACCCGGTCGACGGCCAGGCCGAGGGGCGATTCCGCGGCGAGAGCCGCGGCCCCATTGAAGGAGCCTCTTCAAGGCGTCGGCCGCCTGCGGGACGTCGCCTCACTTCCGCCCCCGCAAGGGGGCGGCCCCATTTCGAAGGGAACCCTCCCCATGTCCAAGCCCCCTCGCCCCGGCCGCCCGCGGACCGGCCGACCCGCCCGGCCCGGCGGCAACACGGTGACCGTGGCCCTGTCGATGCTGCCGGCCGACCTGGCCGAGCTCGACGCGCTGGCCGCGTCGCTGGCGGAGCCGGGCCTGCCGCCGTCGCGGTCGGCGGCGCTCCGGCTGGTGATGCGGGAGTGGCGGGAGGCGAACGGGCGGGAATAGGTATGCCCCGTTAATCGGTGGCGACGCCGCCACCCTCCCCTCCCCCGCCGATCTCCCCCGCGAGCTTCCGCAGCTCGGCGTCCTCGCGATACCGCCGGAGCCCCTGGTCGATCAGCCGGGCGGCCAGCTCGGCCCTGGTGATGCCGAGCGTCCTCGCGATACCGTAAAGCCGGAGATCCGTATCCGCGGGGATCCGGAGATCCAGCCTCACGGTTTTCCGGACTTCCGGCTCGCCGGTTTTCCGGTTTTCCGATTTCCCGCCTTTCCGTGGCATTGGTTCCCCGCCTTTCCGGGATCCCGGAATCCCGGTAATACGTCCAGGTTGGGCGAGAGGGCCGTTTCCCCGGCAATCTCGCAGGCCCAGAGCAGATCGGACGCCAGCCCGCGGGCCGACTCGCGGTCGATCAGGACCACGGCCACGCCGCCGATACCCAGGGCGATGAGTCCGTCGTCCCGCACGCCGATCCCGATTTCCGGCCGCGACCCAGGCATCTCAACCCCTCCGTAACCGCGCCAGGGCCCGCGGCATCGCCCGCTCCGCCAGCCGGCCGCCGGGGGCCAGCTCGCGAAGGACCAGCTTGGCCGCAGCCCAGCGATAGACCCCCTCGAACTCGCCGGGGGAGAGCAGGCCCAGCCGCGACAGCGGCACGTCCACGTCCAGCCGGGCCAGCACGTCCCGCAGCACGAGGCACGGGTCCGGGTCGGTCCCGCCCTCGGGGACGTCGAGGCAGAGCGTCAGGCCGTCGCCCAGGTCAGCGAGCTCGACGGTGTTGTTGCTGCCGGTGAACTGGAGATGGCGGTCGTAGGCTTCGCTCATGGCTCACTCCCAATCGTCGCCGTCGGGACCGTCGAGGTCGTCGTCGCAGCCGCAGTCGTCGCACCCCGGGCACTCGATCGACTGGCCGTGATGGTGGCAGACGCACAGGTCGCCGCCACAGTGGCATTCGAGGGTCCGAGTGCCCCCGCACGACTCCTCGTAGACCGCGTCGTCGAACAGCTCGTCGCAAGTCCCGGTGGCCCCGCACCAGCAGGTGATCAGCTCGTCGTCCGGCGGCTCTTCGGCCTCGACAGCCATCCGATCATTCTCCCACGAGCTTCCGCCCCGGCCGACCCGTCCCGCCGGCCGGCCGGGGCCGGGTCTCAGCGGTAGGGGCCCACGGTCGGGGACTGGCCGGGGTAGCTGTACCCGGCCTGCTTTTCCATCGCGCTCACCGCACGGTTCAGGATCGCATTCCGCTCCAGGTCGGTCTGACGCTGGAGCATCTGCCGTTGCGCCTCGAGCCGGGCGGGGAGGGTCCGCTCGAACTCCGCCTTCGCCTCCTTCGCGGCCTTGATCTCGGCCGCTTCCTCCTTCGCCTCGCGGTCGACGCGGGCCGCGTAGGCCGCTCCCTTGCGGGCCCGACGCTTCGCGATCAGCCTGGCCCGCTCGGAGGCCGTCGTCGAGGACGACGCGGACGGGGCCCGGGCCGGGGCGTTGGCCTTCTTCGCATTACCGACCGCCGATGCCTTCGCGGCCGGCCTTGCCGCGGGCTTCGCGGCGGACGGCCGTGCGGCCTTCGGCGGATCGTCCCCGGGCGGGGACGCCTGGCCGACGAGCGCGGCGGCCAGGATGAGACTGGTGACCATGTGGAGTCTCCTGGACAGGAGCCCGGCATCGGGCCCCCTCGTCGCCGAGGGATCGGGCCCGGTGCCGCCGCGGCGGTCACTTCGCGGGGCCGGCTGGCTTCTTCCTCATCGCCTCGGCGTGAAGCCGGTCGGCGTCGGCCTGGCCCTTCTCCGCGACGATGCGCGACACATAGTCAGCCATCGTCTCGCCGGTGTAACCCGACGCGATCTTGGCCCACCGGATCGCCTCGTCCGTCAGTCGAACCGGGGTCGTCTTGACGCCCTTCTTCGGCCTCGCCATCGAGCAAGTCCCGCCACCGACCATTTTGAAGCCTCCGCTACGGCAAGACCATTCTACAGACGAGACACCCGACCCACATCCTATACCAGCGAACACGAGAGGGCAAGATAACTACCAAAAGAGCGAGTTGCTATCTTGCGTTCCTGTAGCGAGGCACTACAATTAGGGCGTCGGGTCGGATGGTCCGCCCGACGCGCATGAAAAAGCCCCGCGAGTGCTGCTACACCCACGGGGCCGATTGACCCCAGCGACAGGAATCAAAGCAATGGACATCCTACCCATGAACCGCCGGCCGGTCCAGCCGGGCCCCTGGGCCCCGCACCTGGACCCGGAATACGCCGTCCTGCGGATCTGCCTGGGCGCGGCGGGCTACGCCCCGCACGCGATCGGGCGGATCTGCGACCACGCCGAGCGCGAGGGCACCCTGGAGGGCCTCGTGGAGGCCGGCTACCTCGAGCCGGTCGATTACGAGGCCGCGGAGTCCGCCCTGGTCGCGGGCTTCGACGAGACGCCGTGGTGGAGCGCCAGGTGGGACGACCCCGACCGCTGGGAGCCGACGATAAACCCCGGGCGCTACGAGCCGACCGCGGAGGAGCTGATCGACTTCGGGTCGATGCTCGATCACCTCACGGACGAGCAGATCGACGCCCTGGCCCGCGAGGCCGGCGTGGACCCCGACGACCTGGTCCCGCTCGACGTGCTGGCCGCCGACCTGTCGGCCCCGATCCCGCCGCCGATCTCCGGCGGCTCGCCCGAGGCCGAGGAACACCCGCTGGAGCGGTTCAACCGCGAGCGGCCCGACTCGCCGCGGGACGCCTTCGCGGAGCTGGACGGCTGGCCCGAGTTCTGATCGATCCGACAGCCCAGGCCCGGCTGGGACCGCCCCGGCCGGGCGGTTTCTTTCGGAGGCATCCCGCGATGCAGATCGGATCCCTGGCCCCCTGGTTCGGCTCCAAGCGGACGATTGCCCCGGCGATCGTCGAGGCCATCGGGCCGCATGCCGTCTACTGGGAGCCCTTCTGCGGCTCGCTGGCGGTCCTGCTGGCCAAGCCCCGGTGCAAGACCGAGGTCGTCAATGACCTCCACGGCGACCTGGTCAATCTCGCGCGGGTCGTCCAGGATCCGCGACTCGGGCCGGCGCTCTACCGGCGGCTCCGTCGGGTCTGGATGTGCCAGGGACTCTTCGAGGACAGCAAGGGCGCGCTCAACTCCTGCCGGGATCCGTTTGCTGTCGGCGCCGACCCCGACGTCGACCGGGCCTTCCACTACTTCGTTTACTGCTGGCAGGGCATCAACGGCGTGGCCGGGATCGCGAACCGAGGGAGCGGGTTCGCCCGGCGATTCACTTCCTCGGGCGGCGACGGGGCCACCCGCTGGAACGGGGCCGTGGGCTCGATCCCGGCGTGGCGCCGCCGGATGAGGGGACTCAACATCCTCAACTCCGACGGCATCGAACTGTGCGAGCGGATCGAGGACGAGGAGCACACCGTCATCTACTGCGATCCGCCCTACTTCGAGAAGGGGGCCGAGTACCTCCACGATTTCGCCGCGGCGGACCATCTCCGTCTCGCGGCCGCACTGAAGCGTTTCCGCCGCGCCCGGGTCGTCGTCAGTTATTACGCCGACCCGCGGCTCGAGGAACTTTACCCCGGCTGGCACACGCGGTCCATCCGGGCGGCCAAGGGCCTCGTCAACGCGGGGAAGAAGGACCGGAGTCGGGTCGATGCCCCAGAAGTCCTTCTTTCCAATCAACCTTTCCGCACCCATCACACGCCGTCTCTTTTCGGAGACTGACCCATGCGACTCACGATCCACATCGACATCGACGACGCCGAGCTGGCCGAGCTGCTCGGCCTGCCCCGGCGTCCGTCGCCACCGCCCACCCCGCCCGTCCGGCCCTTCGCCGAGGGCCTGGACGACGACGGCGACGAGCCGCCCGACGTCAACCGCGACGACCGGCCGGCCCGGCCGCGGACCGACGGCTCGCAGCCGCCGGCGACCGGCCGCGAGCTGCTGGGCTGGATCTCCGGCCACGGCGGCGAGGACCTGCAGCGCCGGGCCGTGACGATCGCCCGGTCCCGCGGCTACGGGACGATGCTCGTCAAGCTGTCGCCCGACCAGGTCGCCGACGTCTACCGCGAACTCCAGAAGCCGGCCCGCGGCCGGCAGAAGTGGGGGAGCTGATGACGTCGGCAACCCTCACGCTGGAGCAGCTCGCCCAGCTCGTCGAGAGCATGCGATCGGCCCAGCGGCGGTACTTCCGCGAGCGGACGCCGGCCGCCGACGCAATCCTCCAGCCCGGGACCCCGATGCTGTTCGACGACGCCAACCCCTAACCGCCTCGCCCGACACCCACCATGAGCATCCAGCTCTATCGCTCCTGGCTCCCCGGCGGCCAGGCCGTCGTGACGGCGGTCCTGGCCTGCGACGACTGCAACGCCCTGTCCACGATCGCCGCCGGGGTGCCCGACGGCGATTCGCTCCTCTCGGTCCGGGCCCGGCTGCGGATCCGCGGCCGGATGCACGCCGCCTGGGGCGCGATCTCCGGATTCGACCGCGAGTCCGGCCGGTGGACCGTCTGCGACCTCTGCCCGAGCTGCCGCCGCCGCCGCACGAGCCGGAAGTCCCGGCCGTGGCGGCGGTGGAGCTGACCCCTTTCCGTGGAGGCAAGCCTTGAAGCTCACCATCGAACCGACGCGCATCATCGAGCTGGTCAACGGCCGCCCCGCCCGGCTCTGGCGGGGCCGGACCGAGTCCGGGCTATCGGTGGACGTCTTCACCGCCGCCGTCGGCAGCGCCGACCCCGCCGCGTGGGCCGAGCTCGAACGCGACCTCATCGAGATCAGCCGCGACCAGCCGCCCGAGGAAATCGCCCAGCTCGTCGCGGGCCGGGCCGATGTCCATTTCATCCCTCATCCGTGAACCTGCCCCGAAGGAGCTATCCGTGGTCTCCACCCTCCGCCGCTGGATCTCCGAGTTCTTCGCCCCGGTCCCCGAGGGGCCGTGGCACCAGACCATCGACTCGCTGACCGGGCTCTCCCGGTACGACGAGCCGCCCCACCTCGCCCCCGAGCAGCGGGCGACCCTCCGCGTGCTCGGCGAGGCCGTCGCGGCCGACCCCGACGACAGCCGGGCCCGGCTGGAGCTGGCCCGGGCGCTCACGATCATCATGGAGGACGACCCGCTCGAATTGCCCGTCGCGGCGATCCTGGCCGACGGCTCGGTCGCGGCCGTCGGCATCTACCCGTTCGGCGTCCTGTCCTACTTCCCCGCCGGCCAGGTCGTCGACCTGCGGTGGACAACCGAGAAGTGAGTGGACCATGCGAAAGACGAGGAGCATCAGCCTGCCGGGCTCGACGATCGAGCCCATGACCCGCGCCAGCCGCCAGAGCTACACCCGCTGGGTGGCGATGGAGCCGATCGACCAGCTCGCCGCCCAGCTCGGCTCGACGATCTGGATCGAACAGTTCGGCGGCCAGCAATACCGCCTCGAGCCCCGCGACAAGGCCATCCTCAAGGCCGAGGTCGTGTCGCGGGTCAAGGCGGCCGGCGGCCGGATCGAGGCCGCGGGGCTCGTCCTGACCACCGAGGGGGACGGCCTCAAGGTCGCCGTCGGCCTGCCCAGGCCCGCGGCCGCACGGGGTTAACCTTGAATCTGTTGATGGCCGGCTGGATGTCGCCGCCCGGCCGGTGTAAGCTCGACTCGCCAGGGATGGGCCGGCTCGCAGGGACGCAACGCGGCGTTCTTTTCCGATTTCGAGACCGGCCGGGCCTGCGGAAAGCTTCGTCAGGGCATCCGCAGGTTCGGCTTTCGAGGACCGCTCCCATGACCCCGAAATGCCGCCCGGCCGGCGGCCGCGCTCGCGCGCCGTCCGGCAGGCCCAATCAATCCTACTCATCTGTTCACGGCGCGTCAAATACCCCCCGTGACGCCGAAATCGAGCTGCCGATCGCCGGCCGCCTGGGCCCCGGCACCGTGATCTCCTGCGCCGTCGAGGCCGAGCTCTGGCCCGAGTGGACCGACGCCGTTTCCTTCACAGTGGGGAGGGGGTGAGACCATGAAACGCACCCGCATCAGTATCCCCGATTACAGTGACGTCCCGCTCTGGTGGACCGCCTGGTTCCACGAGCGTCAAAGGGAGATCCGACGCCGCGTCCTGACTTGGCTCGGCCGGGCCGACCGCCCCATGCTGCTAGCGCAGGTCCAGCAGCGGATGGACCGGTACTCGACCAACGAGGTGGCCTACGCCCTAACCACGCTCTCCCGCGCGGGAGTGATCATGGCCGTGGAACGCGAGATCCACGCTCCGGGCCGGCCGTGCTCGTCGACGGAGCCTGCCCTTTTCTTCTCCCTGGCGAAGACGCCCGAGCCGGAGGTGGCCCAATGAGCGGCGAGATCACGCGATTCACGGCACGGAAGCCCTGTCCGGTCTGCGGCGGCACGGACGGCGACCGCCGCGGCCAGGGCACCCGCTGCCACGGGTTCCTCTCGTCCGACGGCGACTGGGTCCACTGCTCGCGCGAGGAGTTCGCGGGACGAGCCCAGTTCGAGGCGAAGACGACGACCTACCTCCACCGTGCCCGGGGGAAGTGCCCGTGCGGCGAGGAGCACGCGCCGGGGGAGGACGCCCCGACGCAGGCCCCGCGGCGGCCGCGGAAGATCGCCCAGGTCTACCGCTACCGCGACGCCGACGGCCTGGTCGTGCACGAGACGGTCCGCTATGACGACCCCAAGACCTTCCGCCAGCGCCGGCCGCTGCCCGGCGGCGGCGAGGCGTGGGACCTCCGCGGGATCGAGCCTGTGCTCTACAACCTGCCCGCGCTCCTCGCGACCGACCCCGAGGCGGCGGTGTGGATCGTCGAGGGGGAGAAGGACGCCGACCGGCTGATCTCACTCGGCCTGGTCGCGACCTGCAACGCGATGGGCGCGGGGAAGTGGCGGGACAGCTACTCCGACGCCCTGGCCGGGCGGCACTGCTACGTCCTCCCGGACAACGACGACCCGGGCCGGGCGCACGCCCAGGCCGTCGCCCGGTCGCTCCACGGCAAGGCCGCGAGCGTCCGGGTCGTCGAGCTGCCGGATCTGCCGCCCAAAGGGGACGTCTCCGACTGGCTCGACGCCGGCGGCGGGGTCCCGCAACTCGGAGAGCTGGCGTATGACACGCCGGCCTGGGAGCCGTCGGTCGCACCGCCGCCGACGGCCGCCGACGGCGAGCCGAACGGCAACGGTAACGGCCATCGCAACGGCAACGGCGTCATCAATTTTGCCGAGATGTCGCCCGAGGAACTCGGCCTGGTCCTGGTGAAGGACGTCGCCCCGGCGAACGTCGACTGGCTCTGGGAGTTCCGCCTGGCCCGCGGCGAGATGGCCATTCTCGCGGGCGAGGGCGGCCTGGGGAAGTCGATGTTCCTCATGGCGTGCGCGGCGGCGGTGAGCACTCGCGGCCCCTGGCCGGCGGGATGCGGGAACGCCCCGCTGGGCACTGTCATCATCGTGAGCGCCGAGGACCACGCCGACACGACGATCCGACCCCGCCTCCAGGCCATGGGCGCGGACCTCTCGAAGATCGTCATCTGCAAGGCTCGTGCGATCATCGACCGCGACGGCCAGCGGTCGGTCCACCCGATGAGCCTCCAGGACCACTCCTACTGGCGGGCGGTGTTCGACAAGTTCCCGGACTGTGCCCTGTTCATCGTCGACCCGGTGCCGAGCTACCTCGGCCGCGGGATCAACGACCGGCAGAACAATGAGATCCGGGCCGTGCTCGAGCCGTTCATCGATGAGGTGGTCCGGCCGCGGGGGATTTGCTTCTACGCGAATACGCACCTGTCGAAGACGGTGGACGCCCGGTCGCCCGTCCAGCGGATCACGGGGTCGATCGCCTACGCCAACATCCCGCGGAACGTGCACATCATCGTCCGCGATCCCGACGACCACGGGCGCCGGTTCTTCTCACAGGCGAAGTGCAACAACGGGCCGGACGACCTCCCGGCGATCGGCTACCGGATCGAGGGCCGGCAGATCGACGGACCGGTCCCGGGATCGCCCCCGGTCAGCACGGCCATCGCCGTCTTCGAGGACCAGCTCCACGAGGGCTTCCGCCTGGCCGACGTGATGAACGGCGAGAAGGGACCCCGGGGCCGCAAGCCGATCAAGTCGAGCAAGCTGGCCGCGTGGCTCTACGAACGACTGGAGGGCGAGGACCTTGTGCCGCTCTCGACGCTGGTCGACGACGCCCGGGAGAAGAATTTGATGACCCTCCCGACCGCAGCCGAACCGAAACCGTCGATCTCGCCCCTCTACAAGGCGGCCGAGCGGCTGGAGTCCCTCTACCCGGGCTTCCGGGTGGAGATGACCACGGCCATGGTCCGGTCGGGCGGCACGGCCAAGGAACGGAAGGTCTGGCGGCTCGTGGAGGGCGGCGAGGCGGCCCGGCCGGCCGGCCCGGACGACGAGGGGGAGGACGATGGCCCGGTGTTCTGAGGCCCGGTTTCCGGTCGGTTTCCCGAAATCGGCCGGAATTCGTGAAACCCGTAAACCCTTTGGGGTCAACATGTTGCCGAATTTCAGGAATTCAAGAAATGATGGAAGTCTCGCGCGGGGACGCGCGGACGTCCGCGCGTCCCCGCGCACGCGCGAGGCGCACGCTCATTTTTTTCTGAAATTCGGAACTCTATACCCCCCCACTAGATAGGGGGTTCAAGAAAGGGTTCAGAAAAAGTAATTCGGAAACGGTTCCGTCGGGCTGGCTGGCTGGAGGCGCGCGCCGCGCGCCGTCCCACGCCGAGGCTGCCGCGCCGGTTCCGATCGAACCCCGCGCGGCCCCCGGCCGTCGCGGGGTTTTTCGTTTTCCGGTCCCAGTAAAGACCGCCGACCGGCGGGGCAAGCTTTGTCAGGGCACCCCGCCGGCCGGCTCCGAGAACCCCCCGGGTCACCCCGGGGCGTCTTCACTGTAGCCATCTGCCGATACTCCGGTGTAACGAAAAGCCGCCTCAGGGACTCGAACCCTGGACCTATGCTTTACGAAAGCATCGCTCTACCGACTGAGCTAAGGCGGCACGACGTGATGCGCGGCGCAAGGGCCGTCGTGCACAGATTCTGAGAGTAAAACCGCGCGCCCTGAGTGTCAAGATCAGGCGCGACTGGTCGCGCGGTGCGAGGACCTCGCGGCCCGCCGATGCGTCCGCGCCGACGCTCCCCTGTCCGACCGGTCGTGGGCCTCCTCGGCCGCCAGCCGGCGCTGGAGCAGCGCCAGGACGGCCGATTCCTCGGCGCTCAGGCCCCGCACATGCGCCATCTCCTCGCGGGCCTTCTGCCGCAGCGAGTCGAGGATCGTCCCTTCCAGGTACGCATCAAGGACGCCCGGGTGGACATAGCACTTCCGGCAGACGCTCGGCGTGTTGCCCAGCTTCCGCGCGACCGACTCGATTGCCCGCACGACGTTCTTTTTGGCCTGCGTCTTCGTGTCGAACGTCTCGAACTCCTGGAGCGCGATCAGCGCCAGCACGGTCCCGGCCCAGGTCCGGAAGTCCTTCGCCGTGAACTCCTCGCCGGCAACTTCGCGTAGGTACTCGTTGACGTCGTCCGAGCCGACGTCGCGGACCTCGCCCTCGTCGTCGACGTACTGAAACAGCTCCTGGCCGGGCAGCTCCTGGCAGCGGCGGACGACTCGCGCCAGCCTCGGGTCGTCGATCTCGATGGCGTGGTGGATCCCGCTCTTGCCCCGGAACCGGAATTCCAGCCGTCCGCCCTCGACCCCGGCGTGGCGATCGCGCATCGTCGTCAGGCCGAACGAGTGGTTGTTGCGCGCGTACTCGTCGTTGCCGATGCGGATGAGCGTCGTCTCGAGCAGCCGGACGACCGCGGCGAGCACCTTGCGCCTGGGGAGTCCCGGCAGCCGCAGGTCCCTCTCGGTCTTCCGCCGGATCCTCGCCAGGGCCCGGCCGAACGCGAGGGTCCGCCCGTACTTCGCCTCGTCCCGGACGCTCCGCCATCGGGCGTGGTAGCGGTACTGCTTTCGCCCGCGATCGTCGCGCCCGGTCGCCTGGATGTGGCCGTTCTCCCTCGGGCAGATCCAGACGTCGGTCCAGGCCGGCGGGATCGCCAGGGCCCTGATCCGCGCCAGGGTCTCCGCGTCGCGGACGGCCCGGCCGTCGGGATCGACGTACCGGAACGATCGCCCCGACCGGACCCGGCGGATTCCCGGCGAGTCGTCGCCGACATACCGGAGGCCGGCTTCCCGCGCGACCGCCTGGGGCGCCTCGGTCTTGAGGTTTTCGGGAACCTCGGCCCCGCGCGCCCCGCCGTGCCGCCCCCGGTTGCGAGTGCTGGCGCCGGCGCGCCCGGCCGATACTGACGTCGCCATCGGCGCCGCCTTTCGTTCGTGCTGGTTGGTGATCGCGTTGCGAATCGACGCATCGCCCGTCGATGCGT
>DAIDHB010000200.1 GCA_027452145.1 Planctomycetales bacterium | reverse complement strand
GCTCCTGCCGAGCCGCGGGGGAAGGCTCGGCAGGAGCCTCGCCCTCCCGAAACCAGACAGGATCAGCGGGTCCGTGTATCAGATGCGCGCGGGGCAGCCCAGTCAGGAAGGTGGCACGATGGGGAGCGGTGGGACGAGGATCGCCAGCATCTCGGGGCTGCGCGGGGTGGTCGGCGACGGCATCGATCCGGCAACGGCGGCGGAGTTCGCAGCGGCCTATGCGTGCGGGTGCGAGCCTGGCACGATCGCGATCGGCCACGACGGCCGGTTATCGGCGGGGGTGTTCACGGCGGCGGTGGAGTCGGCCGTGCGGGCGACCGGGCGTGAGGCCCTGCTTCTGGGCGCGGCGGCGACCCCGACGATCGGCTGGCTCGTTCGCGAGGAAGGGCTGGCGGGAGGAATCCAGATCTCGGCGTCGCACAATCCGCCGCGGTACAACGGACTCAAGTTCTTCCAGCGCAGGGGGATGGTGCTGGGCGCCGAACAGGGAGCTGCGCTACTCGAGCGGTGGAACCGGCGCGAGTTCGGCTGGGCGGCGTGGGATGCGCCGGGTGGCTCGCAACGACTCGACGAGCCTGACTCGGGCCACCTGGCCAGCCTGCTCCAGTTGGTCGACCGGGATGCGATCCGCCGGGCCGGATTTCACGTGACGATCGACGCCTGCCACGGCGCGGGCGGCCGGCTGGCCGGGCGATTGATGGACGAGCTGGGGGCGCGGGCGCTGATCCTTGGCGCCCAGCCCGATGGCCGCTATGACCATCCGCCCGAGCCGACGGCATCCAACCTGCGCGAGTTCGCGGCGATCGTGCCGGCGGTCGGCGCGGCCGTTGGATTTGCCCAGGACCCCGACGCCGATCGCCTGGCGATCGTCGACGAGCGCGGGCGGTACATCGGCGAGGAACTGACGCTGGCGTTGGCGGCGTGCCATCGGCTGCGGCAGAAGCGCGGCACAATCGTGGTCAACCTGTCGACCTCGATGACGACTGAGGCGATCGCGCGCGAGCATGGCAGCGTGGTCGAGCGAACGCCGGTCGGCGAGATCAACGTCGTGGAGCGAATGATCGCGATCGACGCGCTGCTCGGTGGCGAAGGGAATGGCGGCGTGATCGACCCGCGGGTGGGCCATGTACGCGACAGCTTCGTCGCGATGGCGATGGTCCTCGACCTTATGGCCGCGACCGGCGAGCCGCTTTCGCGGTTGGTGGATCGGCTGCCGCGGTATACGATGATCAAGGAACAGTATCCCCTGCCCGAAAAAGGCACCGGGGATGCAACTGATGTCCGGTCGCTTTGGGACCGGATCGCGCAGGCCCACCCCGACGCCCGGGTCGACCGCCGGGACGGCCTGCGGCTGGAATGGGACGATCGCTGGGTCCACGTCCGGGCCAGCAATACTGAGCCGATCGTCCGCGTGATCGCCGAGGCCCGGAGCGAAGAAGAGGCCCGCGAGCTTTCGCGCGTGGTTGGCCGTCGGGTGGCCGAACTGTAAAGGAGGAGCACGCCGATGAGCACGTCGGACTGGCCGAGCTTCCGCGAGCCGCCTTCCGCCGCGTTCGTGGACGTCGACGGGACCCTCCTGGCCCAGACGACCACGTTCCTCTTCGCGAGGATCCTCTATCGCCGCGGGTGGATCCGGCGCTCGTTCTTCCTCCGCGCGCTCCACCACGGACTCCAGCACAAGTTCGGCCGGCTCGACTATGGCCGGCTGATCGAGATCGGCCTGCGGTACATCCAGCGCATCCCCGTGGCCGAGCTCGAGCGCATCGCCCAGGAGAACTTCCTCGAGCACGTCAGGCCGCGGCTCTACGAGGGGGTCGTCGAGCATTTTACCAACCTCCGAGCCTCCGGGACGCCGATCGTGCTGGTCTCGTCCTCGCCCGGCCTCGTGATCGCCCCCCTCGGGACGTACCTCGGCTGCGTGGACTGGTTGACCACGCCCGTCGCAATTGATCGCGGCCGGCTGGTCGGGATGGGACCTGGACCAGCCTGCTATGGCGAAGGAAAGCTATTCTGGGCACAAAAATGGGCTGCGGAGCACCAGATTGCCCTCGACGGAGCCGTCGCCTACGCCGATAACTGGAGCGATCGGGCGATCCTGGAGCATGCCGGACGTGCGGTGGTCGTCCACCCGCGCGGGCGGCTGCTTCGGCTAGCCCGTGCACGGGGGTGGGACATCGTCCGGCCGCTCCGACCGGATCGGCCGCGCCGACGCCTGGCGGGCGCCCGGCACTGGCGCAGGAGCAGGACCTGACCTGGCCGCCAAGATGGGCGGCCTGCGGACGAATAACTGAAGAGAGTCGCGGCTGGCGGGTCGGGCCCAGGGCGTCTTCCCGCCACGACCGCTGTCATGGGACCTTATCGGCCGCATGAAGTTTCGCTATAATGAAGCGGCGGGCTCGAGCGATTCGAGGGGCGGCTCCTGTCCGTTCATGGGAGAAAGGGAGCGCAAGGGTTGCCGGATACTGAATGCACGATGCGAGATCCAGGGGTCATGAAGAGCGACAAATCTTCCAGCGGGATCGAGGGCGCGGAGACGCCGGCAGCCGTTGAGACGAGCGTGCAGCCTCCGCGGACGAGGAGGGTTAGCACCACGGCCGTGGCCCTGGTGGTGGGCCTGGCGGCGCTGACCGCGCAGGCGACCGAGTCGGAGCTGGTCCGGGACATCCAGCGCTATTGCACGGCCTGCTGGCGGAACGCCCGGCTGGACCCCCGGCTCTGGGATGACTGCACCCAGGAAGTCTGCTGCCGGCTGCTCACCAAGGCTCGCGAGGGCCAGCTCGACCTCACCCAGGTCCTGGCCGACGACACCCCGGACCGCCGCGAGCTGGTCCGGGCGATCGACATGGTCCGCAAGCGGGTCCAGCGCGCCCGGCGGTTCCAGCCGCTCGAGGGTTCCACTCCCGTGACGGACCTGGACCAGCGCGAGCGCGACCGCCTGGAGCTGGGCGAGATCCTCGAGGCGGCCCGCCGGGCCGTGCTGAGCCAGCGGCAGGACCGGATCATCGAGCTGTGGATGCGCGGCTGGACGGTGCCCGACATCGGCGAGGAGCTGAACATGCCCCTCGCCCGCGTCAGCGACGAGAAGTACAAGGCCCTCCGCAAGCTGGAGCACCACCTCCGCAGCCGCCGCGACATGAGCGAGTATGGCGCTTTGGTGGAGGCATCGGTCTGAAGTGCGTGGGAAGCGACGCCCGGCCGAGCGGAAGGCGAGCCTCCCCGCGAGCCGGGAAACCCGCCGGGCGTCGCGGCAACACGCCTCGGCTGGACTCTCGCCATCTCTCCGGACGTCGCGGCCTTAGAGCGCATTGCGGTTGCATGGCGCACGGGCGAGAGATGGAGGTTCGAGTCGGTGCCGGAAGCCCACGAAGTGGGCGTCAGGACGTAGCCGGGGGGCGTCAGCCCCCCGGACCGTCAGGCGAACCCTGATCTCCCCGCTA
>DAIDHB010000199.1 GCA_027452145.1 Planctomycetales bacterium | reverse complement strand
CGGACGGCCGTCGTCACGATCGCCGACCTGAATCACATGGACGTCGAGACGGATGTCTCCGAGGGGCTGCTCTGGCGGATCGCGATCGGCCAGCCGGCCGAGGTCTCCGTCAGTGCAATCCCGTCGAAGCGCTATCGCGGCAGCTTGCGGCAGATCCTTACCCTGAGTGATCGCACCCGCGCGACGGTCAAGGTGAAGGTCGAGATCCTCGACCCCGACGACAAGCTCTTTCCCGAACTGGCCGCCACCGTGCATTTCCTCCCGAGCGAGAGCGTCCGAAGTCCGGACGTGAATCGCATCTACCTTTTCGTCCCCCGATCGGCACTCTTCCAGGAGAACGGCAACGATCACGTCTGGGTGATCGGCGACGGGGACGTGGTGCGCAGGCGGCGGGTCGAGGTCGCCAACAGCAGCGACGAACGGGCCCGCGTCGAGTCGGGGCTGAAGGCGGGCGAGTTCGTGGTCCTCAATCCGACGAAGGCGCTGCGCGACAACGAGGTCGTGCGCGTCCTCCAGTAATGGCGCCGTCGCGGTGCCCAGCACGAAAGGCCATCGGGGGATGGGAAAGGCGAATTCGATCGAGCTGCGCCAGGTGGACAAGGAGTACCGTCGCGACGAGTTCGTCATCCCGGTGCTGGTCGACCTGGACCTGGCCGTCGCCGAGGGGGAGTTCCTCGCGCTGATGGGCCCGTCGGGCTCGGGCAAGACGACCCTGCTGAACCTGATCGCCGGCCTGGATTACGCCACGCGTGGCGAGGTGGTGGTGCACGGGCAGGACCTGGGGGTGCTCAGCGAATCCGCCATCACGCGGTGGCGGGCCGACAACGTCGGCTTCATCTTCCAGACCTACAACCTCATCCCGGTGCTGACCGCGTTCGAAAACGTCGAGCTGCCGCTCCTGCTGACGGACCTGCCCCGGCAGAAGCGGCGGAAGAACGTGGCGACGGCACTCCGGATCGTCGGGCTGGAGGGCCGCGAGCATCACTACCCGCGCCAGCTCTCCGGTGGCCAGGAACAGCGCGTGGCGATCGCGCGGGCCATCGTGACGGATCCGTATCTCCTCGTCGCCGACGAGCCTACCGGCGACCTCGACCGGACGACGGCCGGCGAGATCCTCGACCTGATGGAATTGCTCAATCGCGAGTTCCAGAAGACCGTCGTCATGGTCACCCACGACCCGCTGGCCGCGCAGCGGGCGACGCGGACGCTCCACCTCGACAAGGGGCACCTCGTCGACGATGTCTTCCAGGATCCCCGGATCACGGCCGCATCATGAAATACCTCAATTACATCTTCCGCAACATCGGGCGCAACCCGATACGCTCGGTCCTGACGGTTGCATCCACGGCGATCTGCCTGTTCCTGATGATGATCCTGGTCTCGTTCTTCGCCATGAACGACGAGGTCAGCGCGGGGAGCCGGGTGCACAACCGGGTCGCGACCCTCAACGCCAACGGGTTCGCGGGAATGATCCCGATCTCGTACGTCGAGAAGGTCGCGGCGCTGGACGGCGTCGAGGCGACAACACCCTTCAACTGGTACGGCGGCAAGTACAAGGACGAGGTCGTCCCGTTCGCGCAGTTCTGCGTCGACCCGAAGACGGTCTTCCGGGTGATGGACGAATTCACGATCCCGGCGGATCAGCTCAAGGCGTTCCAGGAGAATCGGGACGCGTGCGTCATCGGCCGCAAGCTGGCCGTCGAGAAGAAGCTTCAGGTTGGGGACCCCCTGCCGCTGAAGGGGGACCTGTATCCCATCGACCTGCTGCTCAAGGTGCGGGGCATCTACGACGGCCCGAGCGACCGCGACCTGCGGATGTGCCTGATCCGCTTCGACACGTTCGACGAGGCCCTCAAGCGCGTCGCGATCGCCGGCAGCTCCACGCGTTCGGCCAGCTCCAACCGATCGGGGAACGCCGGGATGATCTTCACCAGGTGCAAGAGCGCCGGCGCGATGGCCGCGGTGGGCAACGCGATCGACAGCATGTTCCGCAACAGCGACTCGCCGACGCGCACCAAGACCGAGGAGGCCTTCGGCAAGATGTTCGAGGAGATGATGGGCGACCTCCGGGGCATGATCCGGATCATCGGCCTGGCGGTCGTCTTCTCGCTCCTCTGCGTGGCGAGCAACGCGATGGCGATGTCGATGCGCGAGCGGACCAGGGAGATCGCCGTGCTCAAGGCGATCGGCTTCGAGAAGGGGCTGATCCTGTTCATCGTGCTGGCCGAGTCGATGCTCGTGGCCGGATTCGGCGGGGCCCTCGGCTCGCTGGGCTGCAAGGCCCTCTTCGAGGTCGTGGACCTCTCGAAGTTCACCTCCGGTTTCCTGCCCTTCTTCTACATCCCCTGGAGCGTCGCCTTGCAGGGGCTCGGCGTGTCGCTGTTCGTGGGCTTCGCCAGCGGCTTCGTGCCGGCGATGCAGGCCGCGAACCGATCCGTGATCGACGGCCTGCGGAGGGTGATCTGAGCCGCCATGATCCCGCTCAAGTACAACGTCCGGAACCTCCGGGTCCGGTGGAAGACGACGCTCAGCACGGTGTTCGGGACCGGCCTGGCCGTGTTCTCGGCGTGCGTCCTGTTCGGGCTGGTGGACGGGCTGGAGCACAGCCTGACGATCTCCGGCGAGCCGCTGGACCTGATCGTCATGCGCCCCGGCTCGTCGAACGAGACGACCGGCGTGATCGAGGCGACAAAGGCCGACCAGATCCTCACGCTCGACGAGATCGCGCGCGACACATCCGGCCAGGTGCTGGCGGCCGAGGAGATCCTCAACATCCCCATTGCCGTCCGGAAGAACGGCACGCGAACCAACGTGATCGTCCGGGGCGTCCAGCCCGCCTCGCGGAAGCTGCGGCCGAGTTTCCGCATCGTCGAGGGAAGGGACTTCGAGGAAGGGCGGAGCGAGTGCATCGTCAGCCCCAGCATGTCGAGCCGGTTCCAGGGTGCGCAGATCGGCGGGTGGCTGAATTTCGGCGACAAGGAGCGCTACCAGGTCGTCGGCATCTTCACCGCCGGCGGCAGCTCGGCCGAGAGCGAGATCTGGGCCGACCTGAAGGACGTGGTGCGGAACACCGGGCGCGAGGGGACGGTGTCCTGCGTCCAGCTCCGAGCGCGCGACAGGGCCGCGTTCCATCAGCTCATGAAGACGCTCGACGGCGATACCCGGTTCAAGCTCACGGCGATTCCCGAGCCGGTGTACTTCCAGAATCAGAGCCGGTCGAGCATCTTCCTCAAGGGGGCGGGGACGCTGATCGCCGTCCTGCTGACTTTCGGTGCGATGTTCGCCGCCGCGAACACCATGTTCGCCGCGGTCGGCTCGCGGACCCGCGAGATCGGCACGATGCGCGCTCTCGGCTTCCCGCGCCGGGACCTCCTGCTCTGCTTCCTCGGCGAGTCGCTGATCCTCTGCTTCCTCGGCGGAATCCTCGGCGTCGCGGCCGCGCTGCCGCTCAACGCGCTGACCTACGAGACGAGCGACTTCAACAGCTTCGCCTCGATCACGATCGCGTTTCGCCTCGGCCCGCTGGCGCTCTCCGTCGCCGCCGTGATGACCGCGGCGATGGGGCTCTTCGGCGGGATGATGCCGGCGCTCCGGGCAGTTCGGCTCGACGTGATCTCGGCCCTGCGTGAGCTGTAAAAAGCCGCGGGACCTTGATCGGACCTGGAAAACCGGCCCTCGAAACCCTCGGGGACAGGCTCTCAGCGATCGGTCGGCATCGACGTCCGGGAGCCCTCATCCCGGAGATAGTCGCGACCCACGAATCGCGGGGGCAGGCACGGCATCTCCTCGCGAGACGAGGGGTCGTCGTGCACGTAGCGATATCCCTGGCCGTAGCCCACGCCCTTCATGAGCGGCGTCACCGCGTTACGCAGGTGCAGCGGCACGGGCTCTCGCGCCGACTCGGCCGCGTCTGCCGCCGCGGCGGCGTAGGCCGTCTTCACCAGGTTGGATTTGGGCGCGCGGGCCAGGTAGATCGTCGCCTGCGTCAGCGGGTAGAGAGCCTCGGGCAGCCCGATCAGGTGCGTGATCTGCGCCGCGGCCGACGCTTGCACCATCGCCTGGGGGTCCGCCAGGCCGACGTCCTCCGACGCCAGGATGCACAGCCGGCGCGCGACGAACATCGGGTCGGCTCCCCCCTCGATCATCCGCGCCAGCCAGTAGACCGCGGCATTCGCGTCCGAGTTCCGCAACGACTTGATGAACGCCGAGATCAGGTTGTAGAAATCCTCGCCCTGCCTGTCGAACGCGTAGCGGGCGCGGCCCAGCGCCTCGGCCAGCAGCGGCCAGTCCAGCCGGCGCTCGCCGCTCTCATCGGCTCCAGCGGCCATCGCGGCCGCCTCGAGGGTCGACAGCGCCACCCTCGCATCGCCGGCCGACGACCGGGCCAGCCGCGTGAGGTCCTCCTCCGAGACGGCCGCCCGCAGAGATGCCAGGCCCCGCACCGGGTCCGCCAGAGCCCGGCGAAGGATCGCGGCGATTTCCTCCTCGCCCAGGGCGTTGAGCACCAGCACCCGGCATCGCGACAGGAGCGCGGCATTCACCTCGAACGAGGGGTTCTCGGTCGTCGCCCCGATCAGGACGATCGTCCCGTCCTCCACTGCCGGTAAGAGCGCGTCCTGCTGCGCCTTGTTGAACCGGTGGATCTCGTCGATGAACAGCAACGTCCTCCGGCCCCGACGCCGGGCGCCCCGGGCCTCGGCCAGCGCCTCACGCACCTCCTTGACTCCCGAGCCGACCGCCGAGACCGCCGCGAACTGCGCGCCGGACATCCTCGCAAGCAGGCGAGCGAGCGTGGTCTTGCCCGTCCCGGGTCCGCCCCAGAGGATCAGGGACGGGAGGGGCCCGCCCTCGTCGAGGATGCGGCGCACCAACCGGCCCTCGCCGACCAGATGGCCTTGCCCCACGAATTCCTCCAGGCTGCGCGGTCGCATCCGCTCGGCGAGCGGGGCGTCCGGCCAGATCTCGTCTCCGGCGGGCTCGCGTGCCTCACCGAACAGGCTCATCGTCTCGTCCCGGGCCATTGCATCGACCTCCCCGCGCCCTCTGTCCGGCGGTGGCTGAACGTTCACATTGTATCACGGCCGACCAATCCGGCGGGAATCGCGGGCGGGCGAGCACTCCACGGGCATCTGCCTGGTCGACGCTCGTCGGTGTCGATGGCCGAGTCGTCGCGTATGTTATGCTTGAGGCGGCTCCCTCGATGAACCGCCGAGGACTCCTTCGTGCCGCGACGGCACCCGAACCCCCTGGACGATGGACGGATCAATGCATCTCATGCAGGGAGGACACGATGAGAACGGGATTCCGGACCCTGTTCGTCTGCGGCCTTGTTGTGGTCTCGAGCTGGATCGCCTCGTCGATCCTGCCGACTGCCGGCGCGGGCGATGACACCAGGACGCGGCGTGGCGGACGAACTTCGGCGCGAAGGGCAGGGGGACAGGACGGACAGGATGCCCGCGGAGTGCCCGCACGCTGGATCGGCCAGGACCGCCAGGACCTGACCGGGGTGGGACCCGCCGTCGGGCCGGACGGCCTCCAGGACGCCCATATCCACCTGACCGGGCTCGACGACAAGCGCGCGATCAAGGCGATCCGGATCGAGGGCCTGGGCGGCCGGTGGGAGTACGGTCTCAACCCGCGCGCACTCGACAATGCCGAGTTCGTCAAGGATGCCAGGGATCCCCACCAGGGCGACCTGTTCTTCCAGCCGGCGCGCGACCTGGCGGGCCAGCGCCTGAAGGTGGGCGTTCTGTACGGGGACGACTCGATCCAGTCGTTCGCCGTGACGGCCGGCAAGGTCGATCCCAAACTGCGAGTCCCCCAGGCTCCCCTGCCGAAGATCGAGGAGCTGAAGCTCACCGCGAAGTGGCTGGGCCAGGACGGCAGCGACCGGTCGCGGCCCGGCGACGTTCACGTCGTGCTCTCGGGGTTGCCCGCGTCCGCCCGGCTCAGGTCGATCGGGCTGACCGACGACATCCTGGGCTCGTGGGATACGCGGCTCAACGACGGACGGCAGTTGGACAATCAGGCCTACGATCGCCCGCTCGAGGTCCGATTCCGGGCCGACCGAAAAACGGCCGACCTGTACTTCCTGCCCTACCGCCAGGGGGGGGGCGAGACCTTCTCGGTGCGCCTCACGGCCGCCGACGGCCGGGTCTGGCACGGCAGCTTCCCCGGCGGGCCGTGCGACCTGGCGCGGCTCGATCCGAAACCCGATCCCTCGCACGCCGACGCCCGGCCCGGGGACGACCTCCAGGCGCTGGTCGACCGGAACGGGTCGGTAACGCTGGCCCCGGGCACGTATCGGCTGGCGCGGCCGCTCGTGCTGACGCGCCCGGTGACGCTCTCCGGCCCCAGGACCGCGCAACTGGTCTTCACCCAGTCGCCGCAGGACGCCCCGTGGACGACGGCCATCAAGGTACGCGCCGGCAACACGACCCTTCATGGGTTCACCGTCCGTTTCGAGGGTCGCATCCGCTGGAACCAGCAGGTCTCGTATGGCCCGGCTGTCATCGGAATGACCGACAGCTTCGACCCGGGCTACGGCCGGGACCAGGCCCACGTCGTCTTCGAGGACCTCGACCTGGAGAGCCCGGCGGCCGAGGACCCGTCGAAGTGGGTCGACGCGATCACGCTCTTCCGCCTGATTGGCGCGGGGTCGGGCACGATCGCCCGGAACCGCCTTCGGGGCGGGCCGATCGACCTGTTCCGCGGACCGTGGCAGATCGTCGACAACGAGTTCATCGGCACCCCACCGGCCACGTTCTCGCAGAGCTTCGTCGTGGCCCGGCTTTGCCACGACCTGGTGATCCGAGGGAACCGGCTCTCCGCGGTCGCGCCGCACGGCAAGACCTGGAGGTTCCTGGTCCTCGTCGGCTACAGCCAGAACGACCGGATCGAGGAGAACACCGTCGAGGGCGTCGGCTCGCGTGACGACGACAAGATCCCGTTCAACAACACGCCCGAGGTCATCCTCACCGAGTCGTACAAGCTCTCCTACGAGGGCCGGGTGCTGGCCAGCTCCGCCGACGGGAAGGTCCTGCGGATCGGCCGCGCCCAGGGTCCGGAGGTCAACGACCGGCACCTCGTCGCCGTCCTGAACGGCCCCGCGGCCGGCGAATGGCGGCGGATCGTCCACGTCCTCGATCCCGCGACGATCCTGATCGACCGTCCGCTGCCCCAGGGCTCCGACGCGATCTCGATCGCCGAGGGCTTCGTGGACGAGTTGTTCCAGAACAACCGGATCGACCTTCGCGGCGGCCGGCTGTCCAACTCGTTCACGCTCGCCGGCAACAATTTCGGGACCCGCATCATCGGCAATCACCTGCTGGGCAACGGGCACGCCTGGAGGCTCTATTCCTATCCGACGGAGGCACCGTCGATCTGGGGCTGGTCGCATTCGCCCTACATGGGCGGGGTTGTCGAGAAGAACATCCTCGAGGACACGATCGAGGGGGGCCTCATGGGAGTGCTCCACACGGAGCACACCAAGACGAACCGCGGCCGGACCTACATGAGCCTCCAGCTTCGCGACAACGTCGTCCGCTGGACGCCCGGCTTCCTCGCGCAGCGCGCCCGCGCGGGGGAGAAGCCGCCGGCTGGTTTGGTCCTGGGCTTCAGCCCGTCGCTCGACCCGCAGGAGTTCCTGGTGACGGCGTCGGGCAACACCCTCGATGCCCCGGCCGCCCATCGCCAGGCCAATGCGCTCGTGGTGCACGCGGCGAGCGTCAACTCGCAACGCATCCACGAGCGGAGCTTCCGCCTGCCGCCGACCAGCGGCGCCGGCGCCGGCGCCGGGGGAGAGCGCCCGAGCCAGGTCCGATCGCCCGAGAGGCGGACGGTCCGCTAGGTCCACCGGCAGGCAGGTCCGACGACGGTCGTCGGTGTGGGTCGCCGCGGCGGCGACCCGGGAAAAGACCCGGGATGAATCGGGGAGAGAGCCAGCAATGCACCATCCGGAGCCGACTCGCGATGTCCCGCCCAGGGCCGCCTACCCCTGGGTCGTCGTGGGCCTGCTCTGGATGTGCGGCTTCCTCAACTACGCCGATCGCCAGGCGCTTTCCGCCGTGTTCCCTCGGTTGAGCGCCGAGTTTCACCTGACCGACGCCCATCTCGGGACGCTCTCCTCGGCCTTCATGCTCCTTTATGCCTCGACGTCGCCGCTGACCGGCCACGCCGTCGACCGGCTCTCGAGGCGCGTGCTGATCCCGGCGGGGCTGGCGTTCTGGAGCCTCATCTGCGCCGGCACGGGCATGGCGCGGAGCTTCTTCCAGCTCGTGTTCCTCAGGGCGGCGGAGGGGCTGGGCGAGTCGTTCTACTTCCCCGCGTCGATGTCCGTGCTGGCGGATTACCACGGCCCGGAGACGCGGTCGCGGGCGATGAGCATCCATCAGACGAGCGTCTACATCGGCACCGCCGGCGGCTGGGCCCTCGGCGGCGGGCTCGGGGCGATTGCCGGCTGGCGCGCGCCGTTCCTGGGCCTGGGGATCGCCGGGCTCGTCTACGCGGGCTTCCTGGCCGTCGTCCTGATCGAGCCCCGGCGCGGCGGCGCGAAGTCCGGGGCCGCGAAGGGCGAGGGATCGCTGGAGGGCGAGGTCGGCATCGGGGGGGATTCCGCTCAGTCCTCGTTGCTCGACAAGGTCGCGGCGATCTTCCGGAACCGCGTCGCGGCCATGCTGCTCCTGGTGTTCATCGGGGCGAACTTCGTCGCGGCCGGATTCCTGACCTGGCTCCCGTCGCTCGTCGGGCGAGGCTTCGACCTGGGGCTCGCCGGATCCGCGGTGGCCTCGACCGTGTGGCCGCTCTCGAGCGTGCCAGGCGCGGTTTTCGGCGGCTGGCTCGCCGACCGCGCGGCCAGGCGGTTCCGGGGCGGCCGCATCCTCGTCCAGGCCCTGGGGCTCCTGCTCGCTGCGCCCTTCGTGCTGCTGATCGCCTGGGCGCCGTCGGTGCTCGTGCTGGAAGTCGCCCTCCTCGGCGCCGGCCTGTGCAAGGGGATCTACGACGCCAACATCTTCGCCTCCGTGTACGACGTCGTCCGCGTCGAGGATCGCGGCATGGCCGCCGGGCTGATGAACACCGTCGGCTGGAGCGGCGGATTCCTGGCTCCCATCGCGCTGGGCTTCGCCTCCGAGCGCTACGGCCTGCCCAGCGCGATCGCCTCGAGCTCCGTCGTGTATCTGCTCGCCGCCGTACTGGCCATCGCGGCCGCCCGGGTCGCCGAGCGTCCCTCACCGAAGGCCACCGCCTGAATCCACCGCACCCCCGAGGAGCCGCCACCGTGAGCCTGACCACCACCGAGACGCACCCCGGGCGTCGGGCCTATCCATGGGCCCGGCGCGGGGATGTCAACGCGTTCTTCGGACTGATGCTCGACAACATCGGCGGCATGATCCTCATGACCAGCCTCCTGGTCGCCTGGGGCATGCCCGCGCGATTTGTCCTGACCCGGATGATCCCCGGCACCGCGGCAGGCGTCCTCTTCGGCGACCTCGTCTTCACCGCGATGGCGTTCCGCCTCGCCCGCCGGACCGGCCGCTCCGACGTCACTGCCATGCCCCTGGGCCTCGATACCCCGAGCACCTTCGGCTCCGTCCTGTTCATCATCGGACCCTCCTTCAAGGCCGCCATCAGCGCGGGGATGGAGCCCAATCAGGCTGCACGGCACGCCTGGTATGTGGGCATGTCCATCCTGCTTGCCTCGGGAATCTTCAAGATTGCATGTGCTCCGTTGAGTGGATGGGTCAGACGCCTGGTGCCACGAGCAGGGCTGCTTGGATCACTGACAGCGATTGCCCTTGTTTTGATCAGCTTCATGCCTTTCATTTACATTGCCGCTCAGCCCGTGGCGGGGCTGGTCGCCCTGGTTTTGACGCTGGCCACACTGACGGCTCGCTGGCGGTTGCCCAGGGAGATTCCGGGGGCGCTGGGGGCCCTGGTGGTGGGGGCCGTGGTGTACTACGCGATGATCTGGACCGGCCTGTCGCCGTCGCACGCCGGTCATCCCTGGGTGTTACGGGCCTCGCTGCCGGTGCCGATCGAGGACTGGTGGTCGTGGTTCCAGGGCTCGTGGCGGGAGATTGCGGGTTTCCTGCCGGTCGCGATCCCGCTGGCCCTGGCGACGATCGTCGGGGGCATCGACTGCACCGAGAGCGCCGCGGCGGCCGGGGACGAGTACCCGACCGGCCAGATCATCGCGGTCGAGGGACTGGCGACGCTGTTCGGCGGCCTCTTCGGCGGGGTGATCCAGACGACGCCGTACATCGGCCACCCGGCCTACAAGGCGATGGGGGCCCGCTCGGCCTACACGCTGGCGACGGCGCTGTTCGTCGGCGCGGCGGGGATCTTCGGCTACTTCGACGTGATCTTCGACCTGATCCCCAAGGCGGTCATCTTCCCGATCCTGATCTTCATCGGCCTGGAGATCACCGCGCAGTCGTTCCACGCGACCCCGGCACGCCACTATCCGGCCGTGGCGCTGGCGTGCGTCCCGGCGCTGGCCTACCTGGCGGTGCTGGCGCTGAATCAACTCCTCCCGTCGATGTCCGCGCCGTTCTCCAGCCTGCCGGAGGACACCCAGCACTGGATCCAGACCGTGGTCATCCTGGCCGGTGGCGGGGGATTCCTCCTGACCAGCCTGATCTGGGCGACGGGGCTGGTCCACCTGATCGACGGCCGGATTCGGCCGGCGGCCGCGGTCCTGATGGTCGGCGGCGTCCTGGCATTTTTCGGCGCGATCCATTCGCCGCTCGCCTCCTCGCCGCTGGCGCTGCCCGACGACGTCATCGCCCGGCTGAAGTCCGACGGCCGATACGCCGCATCGGCCGGCCAGACGCCGTACCACTGGTCGGCCGCCTATTTCCTGGCCGGAGTGGCACTTCTCGGCCTCGGCCGTCTCGGCCGGCCCCCGGCGTCTGATCCCGGCGGACCCGCCCGGGAATCCACGGCCGAATAACGGGCCGCGGGCTAGACCTGGCACGTTCGTCGATCCTGGTCCGGTTCGCGGATATGGACGCGGACCGCGCCCCGATATACCCTGTCACAAATGAGGGATTTCCGAGGATCGACGAAAAGGCGGAGCAAGTCGCTATTGGCACAGGAGTTGCGTAGGGTGCGTGGGTGAATGGGCCTGGCGGCCTGCCGAACTCGACGCCGAAATCGTTGACGGTCCGGCCGTCCAGCGCGAGAGATCATCCGGGCACTCCCCAGCGAAGTGCGACAGCGCGACTTCCTCCGTCGCTGGATCTCCAGCGTTGGTCGGCCTTCCTGTCCCGCCGCGATCGGGTCTTTCCAGGGTTCGTCCGCCACCGCGAATTGAGACCGGGTAGCCATGCGTAAAGGAATCGGCGTGAGTCCTGGCGTCGTGGTGGGCATTGCCCATCGGGTCGAGTCGGTGCTCGGCTCGATCGAGCAGCAGGCGCTGGACCATCCCGGGCAGATCCCCGCCGAAATCGAGCGATTCGACCGGGCCGTCATGGACGCCGTCGGCGATCTCGAGGCGCTGATCCAGAAGGTTGCGCACGAGCTGGGGGACTCGGCGGCCGATATCTTCAAGGCCCACCTCCAGATCGTCAACGATCCCCTGGTCGTCTCCAAGGTCCACGAGCTCATCAGCTCGAAGCAGATGACGGCCCTGTCGGCCCTCCAGACCGTGATGCAGACGTTCGCGGCCCAGTTCGCCCGAATGGAGCAGGAATATTACCGCGAGCGGATGAGCGACGTCCGCGACGTGATCCTGCGAATCGGGTCGCACCTGACGCGCAAGCCCTTCGAGCCGGTCAATGGGACGGGCGAGTCGCGCAACGGCGACGAGTCGGTGATCCTGGTCGCTCACGAGATCCTGCCCAGCCAGGCGATGAGCCTCGGCGACCTGCCGATCGCCGGAATCGTCACCGAGGTCGGCGGCTCGACCAGCCACGCCGCCATCCTCGCCCGGAGCCGCGGCATCCCGGCGGTCTCGGGCGTCGAGGGCGTCATGAACGACGTCGAGAGCGGCGACCTCGTCATCGTCGACGGCCGCGACGGCATGGTCATCGTCCGGCCCGACCAGGAGGCGACTTCGGCCTATCGCAAGGTCCAGCGCGAGTTCTTCAACATCAAGGACCGGCTGGTCGCCAATCGCGACCAGCCAGCGCTCTCGGCCGACGGCACCCGGATCGAGCTGCTCGCCAACATCAACAACATCGCCGACGCCCAGGCCGCGCAGAAGGTCGGCGCAACCGGCGTCGGCCTGGTCCGCACCGAGTACCTGTTCCTCACGCACCATGACGTCCCTGGCGAGGAGGAGCAGTACGAGTACTACCGCCAGATCATCCTCAACTCGCCCAACCAGACGGTCACCATCCGGACGCTCGACCTCGGCGGCGACAAGACCGTCCCCTACCTGGGCCGCCGCAGCGAGCCGAACCCGTTCATGGGCTGGCGCTCGACCCGCATCTTCTTCGAGAACTCCAAGCTCTTCGTCACCCAGATCCGGGCGATTCTCCGCGCCGCGCGGCATGGGCACGTCTCGATGCTGTTCCCCATGATCACCACCCTCGAGGAGCTGCACTTCGTCAACAAGCTGGTCAAGGAGACGCGGCACAACCTCAAGCGCGAGGGCGTGGCGTTCGGCGAGGACGTGAAGACCGGAGTGATGGTCGAGGTCCCCGCGGCGGCGATCTGCATCGACGCCATCCTCCGCGAGACCGACTTCATCTCGATCGGATCGAACGACCTGATCCAGTACCTCGTCGCCGCGGACCGCGACAACCCCAAGGTCGCGCACCTGTGCGAGTCGCTGAACCCGGCGATCTTCCGCGTGCTCCAGAACGTGTTCGCGGCCTGCCAGCGCACCGGGACCCCCGTCACCCTCTGCGGCGAGATGGCCGGGCAGCCCCGCTCGGTGCTGGTCCTCTTCGGCATGGGCCTGCGAAAGTTCAGCATGAGCCCCGCGTTCATCCCCACCATCAAGGCCCTGCTCGCCTCGGTGACGACGCAGCAGGCCGAGCGCTACGCCCACCACGTGCTCCAGCTCAACACCAACGAGGAAATCCGCTCGTACCTCACCGCGAGGCTGCATGAGGTCTCCAGCACGCTCGAGATGTTCGACACGATCTGACATCCCGGCCCCGACGAAAGGATCAGCCCGATGGGTGAGAGTGCCAAGGCGGTGGTGGCCCTCGTCATGATCGTCGGCATGTTCGGTTCGGCGTTGTCCTGGATGATGGACGACTCGACCTTGGGTGCACGCCTGGGCTTCCCGGCGGCCGCCCTCGGCTCGCTGGGAGTTCTGATCTGGTCGCTGACGCGGAAGGACCGGGCCCCCGACCTGCTCCGCGGCGTCACACGCCCCTACTTCGAACGCGACGGATTCTGCTTCGCAATCGTACCGGCGACGACCGACCGCTCGGCCCGCCTCGATATCTATTATCAGAATCGCTACGAACGCCCCTGCCGTGCCCAGGTCGTCCTCAATCCGTCGCAACAGTTTTTTCTCAACCGGCGCCCGGTCGGGAGCTTCCGGGTCGAGGTCGAGTGCGAGGGCGGGGCCTTCGGCGTCATCTCCATGCCGTGGGGCATCCCCGCGCCGTTCCAGGGACAGATCCAGTCGTTCGACGTGGCCGCTCACGTCGAGTACCCTGGGAGACGGGGTCGGCTCCTGCGGTATCAGGACGGGCTGCACGTTGGCAAGGCGCGGAAGACTGTCTGGTCGGGCGTCCTCACGGTCGCCGCGGCGACCGGGGGCATGATCGTCCTCAGCAAGCCGGCTCTGGTCAAGCTTCGGTTGCCCAGCGACGTCGATGAGAGCGTCCCCGAGGACGCGCCCTTGATCAACCAGACCTTGTGGCGACCGGGCGACGCCGCGGACGGCAAGGCCGGCTCGACCTTGAAGCCTTCGCTCAGGGACGACCTGCTCGTGTCCGATGGCCCGGATGGACGGACTTCCTGAGGCCGACGCCGGCCGATCGATCGCATTCCCCGGAGGCAGCGAGCATGAGACGCAGGCATCGCGCCGGCATATTGGGGCTGATCCTCGCCACGCTTTGCGCGGCGTCGACGAAAGTGCACGGCGGCGATGAGAGCGGCCCCCTCTCGCGTCGGATGGGGTCGATCCTGGCGCGTTGCGCCGAGTGCCACGCGGGCGAGGACGCCGCCGGCGGCCTCGACCTGACCAGTCGCCCCGCCGCCCTCCGCGGAGGCGAATCCGGGACCGCGATCCGGCCGGGCGACGCGGCCGGGAGCCCCTTCTATCGCAAGGTCGCCGCCCGGAAAATGCCGCCGAAGCATCCCCTGTCCGCCGACGAAATCGCCCTGGTACGCGCCTGGATCCAGGCGGGCGCCGAGTGGGATCACCCACCGTCGGCGGGCTCGTCCTCTTCCCAACCCGCGGGCCTCTGGTCGATCCGCCCGCTCGTCCGGCCGAAGGTGCCGGATCTCCGCGAGACCGACCGCGCGTCCGACCCCATCGACGTCTTCATTCTCGACCGTCTCCACCGCGACGGCCTGACTCCCGCGCCGCCGGCCGATCGGCTCACGCTGGTCCGCCGCGCGACGTTCGACCTCACGGGCCTCCCGCCGACTCCCGAGGAGATCGACGCGTTCCTCGACGATCGCTCGCCGCTCGCCTACGAGCGGCTGATCGATCGCCTGCTCGCGTCGCCGCATTACGGCGAGCGCTGGGGACGCCACTGGCTGGACGTGGCGCGATTCTCCGAGAGCCACGGGTTCGAATATGACCATATCCGCGACAATGCCTGGCGATACCGCGACTACGTGATCGCCAGCCTCAACACCGACCGGCCCTATACGCGGTTCGTCCAGGACCAGGTCGCCGGGGACGTGCTCGAGCCGGACAATCCGCGGGCGATTGCCGCGACCGGCTTCCTGGTCGCCGGGCCATTTGACGAGGCGAACCAGGCCCAGCAGAGCGCGACGATGCGGCGCCGGGCGCGCGAGGAGGAGCTCGAGGACATGGTCTCGGCCGTCGGCCAGACGTTCCTGGGCCTCACGATCAATTGCGCCCGCTGCCACGACCACAAGTTCGACCCCATCCGCCAGCGCGATTATTACCGGGTCAAGGCCGCGCTCGAGGGCGTGCTCCACGGCGACCGGCCGCTGCCCGGCGCGGCAAAGGGCACGGTCGCGTACGCGGCCTGTCCGCAGGTCCCGCCGCCGACGTTCGTGCTCGCTCGCGGCGACATCGAGAAGCCAGGCGAAAAGGTCGCGGCTGGCGGAATCGCGTCGGTCCGCTCGCCCAGCCCCGATTTCGGCCTCGCGACCGATGCGCCCGAATCGGTCCGTCGACGTCGGCTGGCGGAATGGCTGGCCGACCCGTCGAATCCGCTCATGGCGCGGGTGATCGTCAATCGCGTCTGGCATTATCACTTCGGCGCGGGGCTGGTTGCGACGCCCAACGACTTCGGCCGCAACGGCGAAGTTGCCTCGCATCCCGAGCTGCTCGACTGGCTCGCGGCCGATTTCCTGGATCATGGTGCGAGCCTCAAGGCCCTGCACCGGCGGATCATGCTCTCGGACGCCTACCGCCGGTCGTCCCGATTCGACCCGAGGGCCGCGGCAGTCGACTCGGAGGCCAGGCTCCTCTGGCGTTATCCGATTCGACGGCTGGAGGCCGAGGTCGTCCGCGACGCCATGCTCCAGGCCTCGGGCCTGCTCAACCCCCGCATGGCCGGGCCGAGCTTCCGGCCGTTCACCGTGACGAACTTCAACTCGTCATTCTACAACCTCGCCGACTTCGCCGGGCCCGAGTACGACCGCCGCACGGTCTACCGGATCAACATCAACTCGGCCAAGGACCCCTTGCTCGAGACCCTCGACTGCCCGGACCCGTCGGTCAAGGTGCCGCGACGGGCGGTTACGACGACGCCGCTCCAGGCGCTCAGCCTGATGAACGACCCGTTCGTCCTGCGGCAGGCCGCGGCGATGGCGCGCCGGGTCCGCGAAGACGCCGGCTGCGATCCCGCATCGCAAGTCGTCCGGGCCTACTGGCTCGCCCTGGGCCGGCCTCCGCGACCTGAGGAAGGCCGGAGGGCCGTCGCGCTCGTGGCCGACGCCGGGCTCAGGGAGCTTTGCTGGACGCTGTTCAACGCGAGCGAGTTCCTCTATGTCCGATAGAGCGCGACCCGGGAGCCGACTCAACATGGATCAGGCCAGCGGCGAAGAACACGACGGCCTCGGATCGCGCCGGGCCTTTCTGCGAGACGCGGGCTCGGGCCTGGGCGCGGTCGCCCTGGCCTGGATGCTGGGCCAGGACGCGCGGGCCGAGGGCGGGCCGGCGCTCGACTTCCCCGCGCGGGCGCGCCGGGTCATCCAGGTATTCGCGTGCGGCGGCGTCAGCCACGTCGACACGTTCGACCACAAGCCGGACCTCGCGCGGCACGACGGGCAGGAGCTGGCCGGAAAGGGGAAGATCGAGACGTTCTTCGGCCGGCCCGGACGATTGATGAAGACCCCGTTCCGATTCGAGCGCCGCGGGGCCAGCGGCCAGTGGGTCAGCGACCTGCTGCCGAACCTGGCGGGCTGTGTCGACGACCTGACGATCATCCGCTCGATGGTCTCGAAGAGCTCGAACCACACGCCCGCGACGTTCCACATGAACACGGGCTTCACCATGAACGGGTTCCCGTGCCTGGGGGCCTGGCTCTCGTACGGCCTGGGGAGCGAGAACCAGAACCTGCCGACCTTCGTTGTCCTGCCCGACCCGCGCGGGCTGCCGGCCGGCGGCGCGATCAACTGGACGTCCGGTTTCCTGCCCGCCACGCATCAGGGGGTCGCGTTTCGCACGGCCGGCGAGCCGGTCGTCGACCTCTTCCCGCCCGAGGGCGTCCCGCGCGGTCGAGGACGGCGCGGAATCGCGGTGCTGGAGGCGATGAACCGCGAATATCTGGAGGAGAACCCGGGCGATTCCTCGCTCGCGGCGCGCATCCGCTCGTACGAGCTGGCCGCCCGGATGCAGGCCAGCATCCCCGAGGCCGTCGGCATCGACTCGGAGCCGCCCGCCATCCGGTCGCTCTACGGCCTGGACCGGCCCGAGACCGCGGGCTTCGGCCGGAATTGCCTGCTGGCTCGCCGGCTCATAGAGCGCGGGGTCCGGTTCGTGCAGCTCTACCACGGCGGCGCCTTCGGCTCGCCGCGGATCAACTGGGATGCGCACGAAAACCTGGTCGACAACCACACCAAGCAGGCCGTCAGCATGGATCGGCCGCTGGCCGGCCTGATCCGCGACCTCAAACAGCGCGGGCTATTCGACGACACGCTGCTCCTCTGGACCACCGAGTTCGGCCGGACCCCGTTCACCGAGGGGATCGGCGGCAAGGGCCGCGACCATCATCAACTGGCCTTCACCTGCTGGATGGCGGGGGCCGGACTGAAACCGGGCCTCGCGTACGGCTCATCCGACGAGGTCGGCTATCGCGCCGTCGAGAACCCGACGACCGTCTACGACTTCCACGCGACGGTCCTCCGGCTGCTCGGCATCGATCACAAGCGATTGACCTACTACCACAACGGCATCCGCCGCCGGCTGACCGACGTCCACGGCGAGGTCATCCAGGGCATCCTGGCATAGGGACCTGGCGAACCGGCGACGTCAGTCGCCGGGTCATCAGGCGTCGGCCGCCAGTTGGCCGGGAGTGAGAGACCCGGCGACTCACGTCGCCGGTTCGCCAGGATGGCTCTCAAGCCGCCCGCCGGATCGACCCTCACTTCCCGAACGCCCGGATCGCGGCCTGGTGGAAGGCCTCCTGGACCTTGCCCCCGCCGATGCCCGGGAACCCGGCATGCTGAACGAGGTAGACCGTGATCAGCCCGCGTTCGGGGTCGATCGACATGTTGGTCGCGTAGGCGCCCCCGTGGCCGCACGGGCCGGGGATGACCGGCCCGTTGCTCCCCTTCGCGTAGCGCGAGGTCCACCAGCCGAGCCCGTAGCCGTACTCGCCCCTTCCGTTGGTGAGCAGCTTGCCGGTCTGCGTCGAGGTCATCGCGCGCACGGCCTGTTCCGAAACATAACGGCGGCCGTCCAGCGTGCCGCCCCGGCCGATCATCTGGCAGAAGCGCGCCAGGTCGCTCGCCGTCGAAAAAAGTCCCCCGGCCGGATACGGATGCCGCTTCGCACGGTCGGTGAGCGGATAACTGAGCTGGGTGATCCGGATCTCCTCGAGCCCCTGGTTCTTCGGACCCGGCCCGTAGGACTTCGCCAGCCGGGCGAGCTGCGCCTCGTCGGGCCAGAACGTGGTGTCCTTCATGCCGAGCGGGTCGAACAGGCGCTTCTGGAGGAACTCCTCGTACGGGACGCCCGAGACCACCTCGATGATCCGCCCCGCCGTGTTGATGCCGGCGTTGCAGTACTCGTACTTCGTGCCCGGCGAGAACTGGAGCGGCGAGAGCCCATAGGTGATCGTGCCGATTTTGAGCGGCAGGACGTCGAGCTCGCTCTCGAGCGGCGAGCGGGTGACGAGTCCGCTGGTGTGCGACAGGATCTCGCGGATCGTGATCGGGTGCGGGCACGCCTGGAGGACCAGCCGGTCGCGCCGTCGCTCGACGACGACCATCTGGTTGCGGAACTCGGGCAGGTACTTCTCGACCCGGTCGTCGAGCGCGACCTTCCCCTCGTCGACCAGCATCATGAGGGCCGTCGCCGTGATGGGCTTCGACATCGAGGCGACCCAGAACAGGGCGTCGGTCTTCATGGGGACCGCGGAGGCGACGTCCGAATAGCCGACGGCCTCGAGGCTGAGGACCCGATCGGGCGCGGCGACGAGGACGACCGCGCCGGCGAGCTGGTGGCGATCGACGAACGGCTGGAGGGCCGCGGCGGGGCGATCGTCCGCCGACCGGGCCGGCACGAGGCCCGGGGTGAGCAGCCCGGCGGCGGTCAGGAACGAGATCAGGGGGCGCTTCATGCTCGGCCATCCGCGAGAGTGGAATCGTCCCGGAAGGCCGGACGTCGCGACGACGGCCGGCGATCCTGAAGGATAAGCATCGTCGGCGCAGCCTGCCAGAGCCACGCGGAGCCAACCCGATCCGGGGCGGATCGCGCCGCGAGCGGCACGTCGACACTGGCGACCGGCGGCATTCGGCGGCTAAACTCTCATCCCGATGGCACCGGCCCGGCCGGTCCGCGGCGCCTCGTCGCAGTCCCACAGCGCCGCCGGCCCCAGCCACCAGGAGAATGCAACGATGCGACGTGAATTCCCCCGCGCCCGCGGGTTCCTCGGCCCGACCGTGCTCACTCTGCTGGCGTTGCCGCTGTCCGGCTGCGGCGGCGGGGCGCCCGAGAAGGACCAGGCCGTGCTCCAGTCGGCGCCCGAGGCCCAGATCCCCACGAAGCCGCCGGTGCCCGAGAAGTCCCCGCCGCCGGCGACGAAGGGCGACGCCTCCTCGTCCGCTCCCTCGGGCGGCAGCGCGACCCCGGCGGGCAAGGCCGCGGGCTGGGGCACGCTGAAGGGACGCGTCGTCTACGGCGGCACGCCGCCGAAACAGCCGGTGCTCCAGGCCGTCGGCAAGGCCGCCAAGGACCCCGAGGTCTGCGCGAAGTCCGAGCCGATCCTCGACGAGCGACTGGTCGTCAACTCGTCGAATCGGGGGGTCGCCAACGCCTTCGTGTACCTCATGCGGCCGACCGCCGTCAGCGAGGACGCGAAGAAGCGGGCCCTGACCCGTCCCGCCGAGTTCGACCAGAAGAACTGCGTGTTCGTCCCGCACGCGCTGGCGGTGATGGTCGGCAACCCGATCCACCTGAAGTCGAGCGACCCGGCCAATCACAACGTCAGCATCCAGCTTCGGTCGCTCAACCAGAACCCCAGCATGCCCCCCGGCTCCGAGATGACCATCACGCCCGACGCCCCCGAGCGCGGGCCCGGTCCCGTGAGCTGTAGTATCCACCCCTGGATGATCGCCTACTGGCTGGTCCTGGAGCACCCCTATTTCGCCGTGACCGACAAGGACGGAAACTTCGAGATCAAGGACGCCCCCGCCGGCGAGCAGAAGGTCGTGGTCTGGCAGGAGGCGGCGCGGTATCTCACCCCCTCGGCCGGCGATCCGGTCGCGATCAGGGCCGGCGAGCCGACCACGAAGGATTTCACGATCGACCCGGCGAAGGTGAACAGCGGCGGCTGATCCGACCGCCGGGGGCGGGGCGACGCCCTTCCGGCGGCGGTCCCGGTCGGCGATAATCGGAGCCCTGGGCCCTCCGAGCCTCCGTCCTGGGGGCTCACCCAACCTGCCCGCGTATCGGGAATGGGAACTCTTCTGGGAGACGATCCATGAGCTTGCGTATTCGTTGCGGCGGTGCTCGCCGCTTTCTTTCGTGCTTCGCCTTGGCGGCGGCGGCCGGCCTGGTCTCCGGACCCTTCACCGCGAAGGCGGCCTGCCCGGCCCCCGCGACCCTCGGCGCCGCCGCGGTCGGCCAGTACGGTTCCATCAAGGGGCGGGTCGTCTGGGGCGGCGAGGGAATCCCCCAGATCAAGGTGCTCGAGGAGAAAGGAAAGGCCGACAAGGATCCCCAGGTCTGCGCCAAGGACAAGCCGATCTTCTCGCGCGAGCTGGTCGTCGATCCCGCAACCAAGGGCGTCTCCTACGCGTTCGCCTACATCGTCCGGCCCAGGGGCGAGAACGCCGGCGCCGTCCAGCAGCTCCTCGAGAAGCAGCCGTCCGTCGTCCTCGACCAGCAGAACTGCGAGTTCCTCCCCTACGTGCTCGCCATGCACGAGAAGCAGAAGCTCGTCGTGAAGTCGAGCGACGCCGGCACGAACCACAACGTCCACCTCAACGGATTCAACAACTCGAGCAACCAGAACGTCGCCGCCGGCACCGAGCTCAAGCTCGACCTCGTGCCCGAGAAGCTGCCGATCGCGATCAATTGCGATATCCACCCCTGGATGAAGGCGTATGTCATGGTCTTCGACCACCCGTTCTTCGCCACGACCGCCAAGGACGGCTCGTTCGAGATCAAGGGCGTCCCCGCCGGCAAGCAGAACCTCGTCCTCTGGCAGGAAACGGTCGGCTTCGTGAACAAGGGAGCCGGCCGCGGCATGCCCGTCGAGGTCAAGGCCGACGAGGCGACCGATGTGGGCGAGATCACCCTGGTCCCGAAGAAGTAAAAGTTTGTCCCGGTATCCGGGAGGGCGAGGCTCCTGCCGAGCCGAGTGGACCCAGGGCCTCCTCCGTGTCCGGCTCGCCGGGAGGCTCGCCCTCCCGATCCGGTCCCGGCGGGTCAGGCTCCCAACGCACCGAGTGTCCCTGCCCGGTTTCCGTGCAGAAGCCGTGCAACCGGGCAGGGCTCCCGGTTCACCAGATCATCCGGGTCGACACTCGCAGACAGACATGCGGGCCATCGGCCGGCCCGGTGACGCTTCTCCTGGTGTGGCTCGCGCCGCCGATACCCGGCCGCGGCCGATCCCGTCAAAAACGGACGGCGACCTCCACTCATTGCGATGAAAAAGGCAATTGGTATCGGATTTGCCGTTGACGTCGGGGTCTCGTATAATCTCAATGGTCTGGATCACGGTCGCCCGGCGACGTCGCGCGTCATCCGAGTTGACCCCCGCCCGCGGAGCCCGACCCTGAAACACGGTCCCCGAGAGGGATGACGGCTGGCCCAGCCTCCATTGAAGGAGCACGATGAGAGCGGCGTCATCGCACGGGTTCATCGAGGGGTTGGAGCGGATCGGCGGTCCGGTCTGCCCGGGCTCGTGCCGACGAAACAGCGAGGGAAGGGCGATGGGCGGCATCAATCCGACCGTGACCACCGCGCGAACGGGGCGAATCTCCCCGACGATCGCCTCGTGGCTCGTTGCGCTCGTCGCGATCGCGGCCCCGGGATGGCGGCCGGCTCCGGCGGCCGCCCAGGGGCCGTCGCGGAACGCCGCGAACTTCAAGCCCGACGATAACAAGGACGCGCTCAACCAGCTTCGCAACGCGGCCAATCAGGCCCGCGACCGGCAGTGGTCCGAGGCGGTCGACCTGTACCAGCGGGTCATCGAGCGCTATGCCGGGAAGGTCGTCAGGGTGCCGCGCGACCAGCCGGGCGCGGACCCGACCGATTCGAGCGAGCTCTATGTCGACGCCCGGCGCTACTGCCATCGGCTGATCGCGGCGCTCCCCCCCGAGGCGAGGGCGGCCTACCGCAACCGCATGGACCCGCTCGCCGGGCGCTGGTATCGCGACGGCGCCGCCGCGCGTGACCCTCAACTGCTCCTCCGGGTGGTCGATCAGGCGTTTTGCAGCGCCTGGGGGGACGACGCCCTCGAGCTGCTCGGCGACCTGGCATTCCAGGAGGGCCGATTCGCCGAGGCACTCGGCTACTACTCGCAGCTCGTGCCCGACCACGCCGACGACCCGGCGCTCCTGGTCCACCCGGATCCCAGCGTCGACCTGGCCCGGGTCGCCGCGAAGCGATGGCTGTGCCGGGCCGGGCTGGGGCATCCGCCGGCCCGCGCCGACCTGGACGCCTTCGCGAAGGCCCATCCCGGGGCCAAAGGCACGCTGGCCGGGCGGACGGGTCCGTATGCCGAGATTCTCGCCCAGGCGGTGGCCCGCGATCGTCTGGAACTTCCCTCCGAGCCCGACGGCCGCTGGCCGACCTTCGCCGGGTCAGCGGAGCGCACCCGCGTCGTGCCCGGGCCGATCGACGTGGGGCAGGTGCAGTGGCGGATCGAGCTCGACAAGGTCTCGACGTCCCGCGCGCCAGTGGCGCGGTTCCCGGGCATGGGCATGCCCAGCGCGCCGGTCCGTCCGGAGCAGCTCCTGGCCTTCCACCCGATCGTGCTGGGCGATCAGGTCGTGATCTGCGACGGGTCGCGGGTGACGGCCTATAACCTCGGCGATCGGCCGGCCGGGTCCGACGGGGGCGATGCCCGGCCCGTCAGCCCGGCGTGGCAGCACGACCCAGAGAATGGCAACGGGCTCGTGCGTGCGACGCGGTCGTCGGGCGTCATCCCGCGGTACACGCTGACGGCCAGCGGCCGTCGAATCTACGCGCGGATGGGGCAGAGCAGCACGTCCTTCCAGCACACCCGGGGGCCGTCCCGGTTCGAGCCGGGGACCAGCTCGATCGTCGCGCTCGACTGGGGCAGCCAGGGGAAGCTCGTGTGGGAGAAGCGGGCGATCGACCTCGAGCTCCCCGAGCGCGCCGGGATCCCGAGCCGGACGCTCAACTTCGAGGGCACGCCGGTCGCGGACGGCCGCAGCGTCTTCGCGGCGGCGACCGACCGCGGGCAGGAGACCATGCTGTACGTGGCGTGCCTGGACGCCGGGACCGGCGAGCCCCGGTGGATTCGCCGGGTCGGCGGGGCCCAGCCCGAGGCGGACCAGATCATGGGCGGGTTCGGCATGCCGATGAACACGATCCCCACGCCGGGCGACTTCCGGCACCGCCTGTTGACCCTCGACGGGTCGCGTGTCTATTACCAGACCAACCTGGGCGCGGTGGTCGCGCTGGACGCCGAGACCGGGGCGACGCAGTGGGTGGCCTCGTACCCGCGCAAGGATCCCGATCGGATGGGCCAGTCGACCGATCGCGACCTGAATCCGGCCGTGGTCCACGACGGCCGGGTGCTGGTCGCCCCCGCCGACGCGGACTCGATCCTGGCCTTCGACGCCGCGACCGGCCGGCTGCTCTGGAAGACCGAGCCCATCGCCGACGACATCAAGCTGGCGCACGTCCTGGGCGTCGCGAAGGGCCGGCTGGTCGTGACCGGCGACCGGGTCGTACTGCTGGACGTGGCGACGGGAAAGGTCGCGGGGTCGTGGCCCGACGCGGCGAACAAGTCGCACGAGGGATACGGGCGCGGGTTACTCGCCGGCGACCTGATCTACTGGCCGACGAAGACGCAGATCGAGGTCCTCGATCAGCGGACGGCGCTGCGGGCCGCGCCCCCGATCAAGCTCCAGGAGGCCTACCATACCCGCGGGGGCAATCTGGTCGCCGGCGACGGGTATCTCATCGTGGCCCAGGAGGACGGGCTGGTCGTCTTCTGCCAGAATAGCCGCCTGATCGACCGCTATCGCGACCTGATCGTCCGCTCGCCGAAGAAGGCATTGAACCATTACCGGCTGGCCCGCGCCGCCGAGGCCGTCGGCCAGGACGAGACGGCGCTGGCATCGTACAGCGAGGCGATTCAACTGGCGCGGCCGGAGGAGGCGGTGGACGGCGTCCCGCTCGCCGGGGCGGCGCGAGACCATCTGTTCCGGCTGCTGGTGCGACAGGCATCGGTCGCGCGGAAGGCGCGGCGATGGGATGCGGCAATCCGCCGGCTGGACGCGGCGGCCGGCTGCGCGCGGTCGGACTCGGAGCGGCTGGAAGCCCGGCTGGCGCTGGCCGATATCCATCTCGAGGCCTCGCGGCCGGGCGAGGCCGTCGAGGCCCTCGAGCAGGTGCTGCTCGACCCCCGGCTTCGACCCCTGCCGGTGGCCGCCGACGACGGGCGCCGGACGATCCGCGCCGACCTGCTGGTGTCCGACCGCCTGGCGGCCATCGTGAAGGAGCACGGCCGGGATGCCTACAAGGCGTGCGATCGGCAGGCCGCCGCCCTTCTGGAGCGCGGGCGGAGGGAGCGGGACGCGCACGTGCTCACGGAGATTGGCCGGGACTACCCGGTCGCGCTGGCGGTCCCCGACGCGCTGGGCGAGCTGGGCGCCGTGCACGAGGCGGCCGGCCGGCTTGCGGACGCCGCGCGGGCGTACAGGCGGCTCTCGCTGGTCGCTCCCGACGAATCGCGGCGGGCCTCGGCCCTCTGGTCGATGGCGCGAATCCACGAGGAGCGCAAGCTGTTTGTCGCCGCGCTGGAAAGCTACCAGGAGCTGGCCTCGCGTTACCCCGCCGCCCGCGTGGGCACCTCGGGCACCTCGGCCGCCGAGCAGGTGGCGCAAAACCTCGCGCGCGAGCCGTACGCGCGCCTGATCGACGACCGCGACCGGGCACCTGGCGCGCCGCCGATGTTCCGCAGGTGGCAGTGGTCGCCCTCGGAGCCCCGCGGCCTGCGGGCGCTGTCGACCGTGGGAGTCGTGCCGTCGCTCCAGGCCAGCCGGATCGTGCTCGGCGACCGCGACGCCGTGACGCTCCTCGACGCCTCGGACGGGAGCGTGCGCTGGACGACCCAACTGGGCGAGCCGGCCGAGTGGGTCGGCTACCTCGACGATCGGCTGATCGCGGCCGGACATCGACAGGTCGCGGCGCTCGACCTGGCCGACGGCGGCGTGATCTGGCGGTATCGCAGCGGCGGCGAGGCGGACGCCTCGACGCGCCCCGATCCGTTCGCCGCGTCCGACGAGACCCCCGACGCGAGCCGACGCCGGGCGCGGCTGGACCTGCACGGATTCCGGCTGGTCAAGGGGCGGGTCTTCTGCCTGCGCGGAACCGCCGAGCTGCTGGCGCTCGACGGCGACACCGGCGCGCTCGACTGGTCGTACACGTCGCCGCCCGGCGAGATCAATGAGAACATCTGGGTGGGCGCCGAGCGCGTCGTCCTTCAGGTCGACCGGCCCAACCAGATCCTGGTGCTCCGGACCGACGACGGCCGGCCCGTCGCCCGCGCGGCGCTCGGCGAGTCGGACCAGCTCGACCGCCCGCCGCTTCCGCTGGACGACGACAACGTCCTGATCGTCGTGGACCTGCGGACCGTCAAGAAGCTGGACCTCGGGACCGGGCAGGTCGTCTGGGAGTACCGCGAGAGCGAGGTCATGCCGGTCAACGGCCCGCCCCGGCTCATGGGCGGGGGCGACCTGGTGCTCGAGTTGCACGACGGCCGGACGCTGATCCGCCTGGATCCGGCGACCGGCGCGAAGCGCTGGTCGTGCTCGCTCGGCTACGAGGACATGAGCCAGAACGCGTCGTCGATGGCCTTCGACGCCGATCGGTTCTACGCGATCTCGCGGTTCTCCTCGACGGTCACGCTCCGGGCGATCTCGCTGGCCGACGGCAAGCCACTCTGGACCACGAGCTGGCGCGGCGATGAGGACCGCTGGTCGCTCGCGCTGAACTCCCGCCACGTGTTCTGCTACCCGCACCGCGGGGTCCAGGACGGCCGGGACGACTCCGAGTTCGTCCCGGTCCTGGTGCGCCGGCGCGACGATGGTGCCCTGGTGCAGCGCATGCTGTTCCCGATCAGCCCGTCGGAGACCGAAGGTCGGGCGGACCGGCCGGCCCCCGCGCGGGGGCCGCGGCCCGGTGAGGGCCTCTTGACGTTCAACCTCGACAACCTGGGGGCTGTGGTGGCAACGCCCCGGGGTGTCTGGGGGCTCGCCAGTCGCGATCCCGGCGGCCGATCCCCGGCGCGCCCCGATGGCCCGGCGCGATGAGAGTTCCGTTCGTCATTGAGGATGTAAAGAGGGGAGACGACTCGCTGGACACCACCAGGAATCGCCCCTGCGGGGCACGGACCGATCCGCAGGGGCCGAGCCTCAGCCACGTGGTGTTCGGCGAGGAGTGTCGAAAAAAACGTAGACAACCAGCGGAAAGGTGAGAGCGAACCCGCAGAAGTCCCGACTGGATCGTCGCTGGTCTCGATTCGCTCTCTTCGATTTATATTTCGGATTCGATTGCTTCAGAGGCCCTTCGGCCGCGTCCCGCCATCGCGGCCCGGCGGCGAGGGCATTCCCGCGAGATTCCCCAACCTGGCCGAGCCGACCGACCGATCGCACAGGAGAGACTGCGTGAGTGACGCGACACCCGAAGAAACCCGGCCGAGCGAGGGGGACCTCGCCGCCGTCGAGCGGCTGAAGGACGCCTTCTCCCGGCTCAAGTCCGAGATGGGCAAGGTCATCGTCGGCCAGCAGAACGTCCTCGAGGAGCTGCTGATCGCGATCTTCGCGCGAGGCCACTGCCTCCTGATCGGCGTGCCTGGCCTGGCCAAGACGCTGATGATCCACACGCTCGCCGACGCGCTCAACCTGAGCTACAACCGCATCCAGTTCACCCCCGACCTGATGCCCTCGGACATCACCGGCACCGAGGTGATCCAGGAGGACAAGGCGACCGGAGTGCGCCAGTTCAAGTTCCTCCGTGGGCCGATCTTCGCCAACATCGTCCTCGCCGACGAGATCAACCGGACCCCGCCCAAGACGCAGGCCGCGCTGCTCGAGGCGATGCAGGAGCGGCAGGTGACGGTCGGCGGCGAGCGGCACCGGCTGCCCGACCCGTTCTTCGTCCTCGCGACGCAGAACCCGATCGAGCAGGAGGGGACCTATCCGCTCCCCGAGGCGCAGCTCGACCGGTTCATGTTCAACATCCTGGTCGACTACCCCTCCGAGGACGAGGAGCTCGACATCGTCCGGCTGACGACCTCGGTGTTCCGGCCCAGCGTCACCAAGGTCCTCTCGGGCGCCGACATCCTGTCGCTCCAGGAGCTGGTGCGCAAGGTCCCGATCGCCGACCACGTCTCGCGGTACGCGATCCGGCTGACCCGCAGCACCCGGAAGGCCAGAGACGTACCCGACTTCGTCCGCGACTACGTGAGCTGGGGCGCCGGGCCGCGCGCCAGCCAGTACCTCGTTCTGGCCGCCAAGGCCCGCGCGGTCCTGCACGGGCGCTACCACGTCTCGACCGACGACATCCAGTTCGTCGCCGGGCCGGTCCTGCGTCATCGGATCATCACCAACTTCAACGCCGAGGCCGAGGGCTTGAGGCCCGACGACATCGTCGCGCGGCTGATCCAGGCGGTCCCCGTCGATGACAGCGAGGCCGAGCAAAGTGGAAAACTACCTAAAATATTTAGATCCGCAAACGTTAGCTAGCCTCGAGGGGCTAGACCTGCAGGCGCGGATGCTGGTCGAGGGCTACGTCGCGGGGATGCACCCCAGCCCGTACCACGGATTCTCGGTCGAGTTCGCCGAGCATCGCGAGTACGTGCCGGGGGACGACATCCGCCACGTCGACTGGAAGGTCTGGTCGAAGACCGACAAGCTGTACCTCAAGCAGTACGAGGAGGAGACGAACCTCCTGCTGTACCTCTTGCTGGACACCAGCGAGTCGATGTCGTACGCCTCGGGCCAGAACGTCACGAAGCTGCAGTACGCGCAGTTCGTGGCCGCGGCGCTGGCGTACATGACCCTCCAGCAGCAGGACTCGGTCGGCCTGGTCGTGTTCGACGACGCGGTGCGCCGCTACCTCAAGCCGGCCGGGCAGGCCTCGCAACTGAAGGAACTGCTCCACATGCTCGACGCCACCCCCGCGCGGGACAGGTCGGACATGGGGATCGTCTTCCACGACCTGGCCGAACGTTTCAAGAAGCGGGGAGTCGTCGCCGTCTTCTCGGACCTTTTCGACGACCCCGCGCGGATCCTGGCGGGCCTGCGGCACTTCCGCCACCGGCGTCACGAGGTGATCGTGTTCCACATCCTCGACCCCGCCGAGCTCGAGTTCCCCTTCCGGTCCGCCACGCTGTTCAAGGGGCTCGAAGGGCTGCCCGAGGTGCTGACCGAGCCCCACGCCCTCCGCCGCGCGTACCAGGAGGAACTGTCCTCGTTCCTCGGCGAGCTGAAGAAGGGATGCCGGATGATGGACATCGACTACGTTCCGCTGCGGACCGATCAGACGCTCGACCTGCCGCTCTCCAGCTATCTCGCGTCGCGGGCGGCCCGGGTTCGATGACCGGTCAGTGGTCAGTGGTCAGTGGTCAGTGGTCAGAGTCATCCGGAGGGGTAGACGCGATCCGATGCGTTCCAGGCCGATAGCCGCGAGATGGCGAGGACCTCTTGACCTCGCCAGAGGACCACTGACGACCGCCCACTGAGCACCGACCACCGCCCACTGAGCACCGACCACGGACCATGGACCACTGACCACTGACCACTGACCACTGACCACTGACCACTGACCACTGACCACTGACCACTGACTTATGACCAATGACACGCTACCCCTGATCCTCGCCCTCGGATTCGCGAACCCCGCGCTCCTGTACGCGCTGGCGGCGGCGTCGGTCCCGATCCTGATCCACCTGCTGAACCGGCGGAAGTTCCGCGAGGTGCCGTGGGCCGCGATGCGGTTCCTGCTGGCCGCGATCAAGAAAAACCAGCGGCGGATCCGGATCGAGCAGTGGCTCTTGCTGGCCGTGCGGACGCTGATCATCCTGCTGGTGGTCTCGGCGATGGCCAGGCCGTTCCTGGAATCGCTCGGCGCGGTGATCGTCGGCCGTCGCGTGCATCGCGTGCTCGTGCTGGACGCGTCGCTGAGCATGGGATACACGTCGGGCGGCACGGGTCGGTTCGACCAGGCCAGGGCGCTGGCGGTCGAGCTGGTGAAAGGCTCGCGGCAGGGGGACGCGATCAGCGTGATCCTGATGGGCCGGCCCCCGAGGGTGGTGATCGGCCCGCCGTCGAACAACCTCAAGGAGGTCGAGAAGGAGCTCGCCGACCTGGCCATCACCCACGAGGGGACCGACCTGACGGCGACGCTCCAGGCGGTGGACCGGGTGCTCGGGGCGTCGACGATCTCGCAGAAGGAAGTCGTGTTCCTGACCGACCTCCAGACGACGAGCTGGCGTCCGCCGCAGGGTGCGGACGAGGGCCTGAAGCAGGCGCTCGCGCGGATCGTGGCCAGGCAGCCGCATTCGATCCTGTTCGACCTGGGCGAGCCGAACGCCGCCAATCGCGCGGTGACCGACCTGAGGCTCGACGTGCCGGTGGTCACGCTCGGGACGAGCGTGCTGGTCCGGGGCGTCGTGCACAACTTCGGGCCGAACAAGGTCGACGGGCTGCGGGCCCGGTTGACGGTCGACGGCCGGCTCAGCCCGGCCGCGGCGCCCGAGAGCCTCGCCGCGGGGGACGACCTGCCCGTGGTGTTCCGCCACGAGTTCACGACGCCCGGGGACCACGTCGTCGAGCTGGTCCTCGATTCGGACTCGCTCCCGCTCGACGACCGCCGCTGGCTGGTCGTCCCGGTCCGCGAGTCGCTCAAGGTCCTGCTGGTGGACGGTTCCTTCAAGTCCGAGCCCTACCAGGCCGAGACCGACTACCTCGCGCAGGCCCTCTCGCCGAGCGAGGTCTCGCCCGGCCAGCCGAGCCCGGTCAAGGTCGAGGTCGTCGGGGAGTCGCAGCTCGCCAGCCGCGAGCTGGCGGCCTATGACACCGTCGTGCTGTGCAACGTCGCGCAGTTCAGCCAGGCCGAGGTCTCGGCCCTGGAGGATTACCTGAAGCAGGGCGGCGGCGTGGTGATCTTCGGCGGCGATCAGGTCGTGGCCGACAACTACAACCGGCTGCTCTTTCGCGACGGCCACGGGCTGTTGCCGGCCTCGATCGGGCCGAGTATCGGCGATGCCGCGAAGAAGCAGGCGGGGTATTACTTCAACCCCCTGCGGTTCCGCCATCCGCTGGTGGCCGAGTTCCAGGGCGAGGCCGACCCGGTGACGGCCGGCCTGACGCGGGTGATGACCTGGCAGTACCACAAGCTCGCGCCGCCGAAGGAGTCGAAGGCCCAGGTGGCGCTGTCGTTCGACCGCGGCGATCCGGCCGTCGTGGAGTGGCCCCACGAGCGCGGGACCGTGATCCTGGTGGCGACCTCGGCCGATACCGGATGGACGAGCTGGCCGATCCACAAGAGCTATCCGCCGGTGATGCAGCAGATGGTCCTGCGCGCGGCGGCGGGTCGCTTGACCGAGCAAAACATCCGCGTGGGCCAGCCGTACGTCCGCTCGTTCGCCGAGACGGCGGCCTCGGCCCCCGTCACGATCGTCACGCCCGCCGGCCGCAAGGTGACCACCAAGCTCGACCCGGACCCGAAGGGCCGGGTCAGCCAGTTGAAGTTCGAGCAGACCGAGCTCTCGGGCGAGTACAAGCTGCGGATCGGCACGGCCCAGCCGGTCGAATCGTCGTTCGCGGCGAACCCCGACCCGGCCGAGAGCGACCTGGCGAAGCTCGACGAGGCCGCGCTGGGGGAGATCCTGCCCGGCTGGAAGTTCATCTACGTCCATCCGTCGGACTGGAAGGCGCTCACGCGGGACGCGGCCTCGGTCGGCCGCCGCGGCGAGCTGCACCGGCCGATGCTGTATGCGGTGCTCGTGCTGCTGCTGGTCGAGTCGTTCCTCGCCTGGCGGTTCGGGCACCATGAGCCTGCCTGACGGCGATCCGAGTCGATTCGAGGAGTTTGAGCGTGCTGGACTGGATCCTGACCAAGCTGTCCGACCGCCTGGGGGTGGCCCCGCCGGGCTCCGCCGAGCAGCTCAGCCGCCGCATCGTGTTCGAGCAGCCGTGGCCGCAGTGGCTGTACGCCTTCACGATCCTCGGATCGTTCGCCCTGATCGTCTGGCTGTACCGCCACGAGGGGAAGGCGTCGACCGCTTCGAAGATCGTCCTGGTCACGCTCCGACTCTCTCTCGTCCTGCTGGCGCTGTTCATGCTCTCCGAGGCGGTGCTCTCAATACAGCGGTGGGGCCTGCCGAACCTGGTGATCCTGGTGGACGACTCGGCCAGCGGGGCGATCGTCGACCAGTACGCCACGGCGAGCGAGCGAGAATCGCTCGCAGCCCTGGCCGATTCCGCCGGCCCGCGGCCGGGCGGCGCCAAGGCCCAGGAGAAGAGCACGGCCGGTTCGGAAGCCTCGACCGCCGCCCCGTCCGAGGGCGGCACAAACCGGCTCGACATCGCCCGGGGCCTCATCCTCCGCGACCGCGCCACGCTGCTGCGCGAGTTGCAGAAAACGCACCGCGTGCGGATCTACCGGGTGTCGAACTCGGCGCAGCCGGTCGCCGAGGTGGACAGTCCGGGCGATGTCGACCCGGCCGTCGAGAGACTGCGAGCGATCGAGCCGGCCGGGACGCAGACGCGGCTGGGCGACGGCGTGCGCCAGGTGCTTACCGAGCTGCGTGGGGCGCCTCCGTCGGCGATCGTGCTCCTGAGCGACGGCCAGACGACCGAGGGCGAGCCGCTGGCGAAGGTCAGCGAGCTGGCGGCGCGAAAAGGGGTGCCACTCTATACCGTCGGACTCGGTAGCCCCGACCCCGCGCGCGATCTCGAGCTGGGCGAGCTGCTCGTCGACGACGTGGTCTTCGTCGACGACGCGGTCCGCTTCCAGGCCAAGCTCTCGGCCCACGGGTTCAAGGGCCAGAAGGTCACCGTGCGGCTCAAGGAGCGCGAGCCGGGCTCGACCGACCCGAAGAACGATCGCGTGATCGCGACGCGCGAGGTCGACTCGCCCCCCGACGGTCAGCCCGAGCGGATCGAGCTGGTCCATCGGCCGCGGACCACGGGCGAGCGCACGTTCGTCGTCGAGGTCGATCGGCAACCCCGCGAGCTCCAGACCGACAACAACCGGATTGAACGGGTCATCACGGTGCGCAAGGAGAAGCTCCGCGTCCTGTTCGTGGACAACGAGCCCCGGTACGAGTTTCGCTACCTGAAGAACTACCTGGAGCGCGACGAGTCGATCGAGCTGGCCATCGTCCTGCTGTCGTCCGACCCCGAGTACAGCGAGCAGGACCGCTCGGCCCTGCCGACGTTCCCGACCTCGAAGGACGAGCTGTTCGCGTACGACGTGGTATTGATCGGCGACGCCGACACCAGCTATCTCAGCCAGTCGCAGATGCAGAACCTCGTCGAGTTCGTCACCGAGAACAGCGGCGGGGTACTGTTCGTGGCGGGCGAGCTGTTCGACCCGCTCGGCTATCGCGGGACTCCGCTCGAGCTGTTGCTCCCCATCGAGCTGGCCGACGCGCGGAACCCGACCGCCGTCGGGGCCGGCGTGGCCGCCTATCGCCCCGAGCTGACGATCGAGGGCCGCGCCAGTCCCATCTTCCGCCTCGGCGACAACGAGGTGGAGAGCATGAACATCTGGAACCGCCTGCCGGAGCTGTTCTGGTATCTCGAGGCGCCGCGGAAGAAGCCGGCCGCGCTGGTGCTGGCCGAGCACCCCACGGTGATCGGCTCGGAGGGCAAGATCCCGCTGATCCTGTACCACTTCCTCGGCCGAGGCAAGGTGATGTTCCACGCGTTCGACGACACCTGGCGGTGGCGGTTCCGCGCCGGCGATCGCTACTTCGGCCGGTTCTGGGTCCAGACGATCCGGTTCATGGCCCGCTCGCGGCTGATCGGCAATCGCCAGGCGGAGATCCAGACCGATCGCCGTCGATACCAGCGCGGTCAGCCGATCCAGATCCGGGTCCGGTTCCTCAACCCCGGGCTGGCCCCGGCGGGCGAAGAGGTAACGGCTCAGGTCCAGCGCCAGGGGCAAGGTCCGCGCAGGCTGACCCTGCGCCACGTGCCCGGCTCGAAGGGGGTCTTCGAAGGGGCGCTCGCCCAGGCCGCCGAGGGCGAATATGAGGTCACGCTGCTGCCGCCCCCGGCGCTTCCCCGGCCGGTGACGGCCGGGTTCCGGGTCGATCCGCCGATCGGCGAGCGCGAGCACATCGAGATGAACCAGCCCGAGCTGGTCCGGGCGGCCTCGGCCAGCGGGGGGAAGTTCTATACGCCCCTGGAGGCGGCCGGATTGCTCAGGGACCTGCCGAAGGACCAGCGCACGCCGCTGGACGCGGACCCGCCGATCCCGCTCTGGAACACCTGGCCCGTCCTGGCGGCGTTCCTGACCATCCTGGCACTGGAATGGGTTATTCGGAAGCGCAAGCAAATGGTATAATTCCCTTTTGGCGGATGGGTGGCGGGAGGGCCGGCTTGCCGGCCCGTGCGCGAGCTGCCCGAGGAGCCGAGCCCCTGGAGTAGCGTCCGGAACGACCGGGACGGGAGGTCTTGATGACGGCTCGTGAGTTGGAATCGAGGATCAGCGCACTCCGGGCATCGGTCCGCCGGTTGATCGCGCTTCACGGCCTCTCGCGGGTACTGGCCGTGATCCTGCCGCTGTTCCTCGCGGCGGGGTTCGCCGACTGGCTGTTCCACCTCGACTCGATCATCCGCGCCGCCCTGCTGGCGGGGTTGGCCGGCACCACGGGCTACCTCGCGTACCGGCACGTGCTGCGGCCGCTTTTGGTCCGGTTCGCCGACCTGGATATCGCCATGAGGATCGAGGAGCGCTGGCCGGGCCTGAACGACCGGCTGGCGAGCACGATCCAGTTCCTGCGGATGTCGGCCGACGACGATCGGCACGAGTCGGCGGCGATGCGCGAGGCGACCGTCCGGCAGGCGCTCGCCGAGACCGAGGCCATCGACTTCCGCGAGGTGATCGAGGCCCGTCCGGTCTGGAAGGCGCTCGGTCTGGCCGCGGCGGCGCTCGCGGCGTGCGGCCTGGTCATGGCCGCGGCCCCGTCGTCGTCGCGGATCGCCCTGGCCCGCCTCATCGCCCCGTTCGGCGGCCAGCAGTGGCCCCAGCAGACACACCTCGTGCTCGACGAGAAGGCCACTACTCTCAAGCTGGCGCGGGGCGACGTGTTCGCGATGACCGTGCGGGTGCGAGCGGGCGACCGGATTCCCGACTCGGCGAGGGTGATCTATCGGTTCGAGGACGGCACCGAGGACGCCGAGCCGCTCCGGGCCGAGCCGGGCGGCGTGTTCCGGGGCCGGATCGAGGCCGCCGGCCAGCCGTTCCGGTTCAGCGTGACCGCCGGCGATGACAGCAGCTCGATCCGCGACGTCCCCGTGCGCGTGGTGCCGCCGCCGGCGATCAAGGCCATGACCGTCCGGGTCGTCTCGCCGCCCTATACCGGCATCGCGACGCAAACCCTCGCGCCCGGGCTGAACCAGCTTCGCGCCGTCGAGGGCACGCGGCTCGACGTCGAGGCCCAGGCGACCAAGCCGCTCGGCGCCGCCGAGCTCCAGGCCGGCGACGGCCCGTCGAACATCGCCGTCGCGCTCGACGCGACGAGGACGAGGCTCCGCGCCGCCGTGCCGGTCAAGGGCACGTTCAGCTTCTGGTTCCGGATGAAGGACACCGAGGGATTCTCCAGCCGCGAGGAGGCCCGCTTCGACGTGCGGAGCTTCCGCGACGAGGCGCCCCGCGTCATAATCGACGAGCCCAAAGGGGATCGCGACGTGCCCCCCGACGCGACCGTTCCCATCAAAATTCTCGTGGACGACGACTTCGGCATCCATTCGGCGCGGATGTCCTATCGGGTTGCCACCGGCGAGTCGTCGGGCGGCGAGGAGCGGATCATCCCGCTCTGGGCGGCGCCCGACCAGTCCCCGGCACCGGCGGCGTCGCAGCTCCGGAAGCACACCGAGGTCGACTACACCTGGGAACTGGCCCGGCTCCAGGTCCAGCCCGGCTCCATCATCACATTCCACGCCGAGGCCCGCGACTTCGACGCGACCCGGGGCCCCAATCTCGGCAAGAGCCGCGAGATCCGGCTCCGGATCGTGTCGAAGGAGGACGCCGCGCGGCAGTTCGACGACGCCCGTCGCGAGCTGCGCGAAGAGGTCGCGCGGATCCTCACCATGCAGCGCCAGGCGATCGCGCCGGTGGACAACGCGGCCCGCACCCTCTCACGCACCGATCGGCTGCCGCAGCCCCAGCGCGACGACCTCAACAACGCCGGGATGATCCAGCGCCAGGTGAGCGGCCGGTTCAACGGCCGCGACGACGGGCTCTCGGCCCGAATCCGGCGGATGCTCGACGACCTCCGCAACTTCAAGATGGCCAACCCCGACGCCCAGAAGCAGATGGAGGACCTCCTCGCCCGCGCGGAGGCCGTGCGCGAGCAGAACCTCGGCCCGGCCGAGCAAGGGATCGTCCACGCCGTCAAGAGCCGCGAAAACGCCAATGCCGGGGAGGCCGAGCAGCGCCAGCCGCCCCCCCAGCCGGGCCAGCCGCAGCCGGCGGAGAAGGGACAGTCTCCGAATCCCCAGAAGCCCGGCGATCAGGCCGCGGGCAAGGACGAAACACCGAACAACCAGCCCGCCGGCAAGGCCGGCTCGGAACCGCACGGGAACGAACAGGCGAAGGGCGAGGCGGCGAAGGGCGAGGCGGCGAAGGGCGAGGCGGCGAAGGGCGAGGCGGCGAAGGGCGGTATGCCGAAGTCGGGCTCCCCTAAGTCTGACCAGAACGCCGGTCGTCCCGAGGGTGCCGGCGAAGCCGGGAAGCCCGGACAGGCCGAGCAGGCTGCCCCGCGGCAGCCCGAGGCCGGACCTCAGGGCGAGCCGGAGAAGCCCGGTCCCGAATCGGCCCGGCAGGCGCTCGCCGAGGCGAAGACGAACCAGAAGGCGATCGCCGACGAGCTCCAGAAGATGCTCGACAACCTGAGCGAGTTCGAGACCTACCGCGGGATCGTCAAGGACGCGCAGGACCTGCTCAAGCAGCAGGAGAACGCCATGAAGCAGGCCGCCGAGGCCGCCTCGAAACCCGAGACGGTCGGCAAGCGCGCGGACGAGCTGACCGAGGAGCAGCGGTCGGAGCTGGGCAACATGGCGGCGCGGCAGTCGCAGGTGCGGTCGGGCCTCCAGAAGCTGCTCGAGCGCATGGGCGAAATGGCGAAGCGGCTGGACGAGGCCGATCCGCTCGGGTCGGCGGCGCTCCGCGAGGCCGCCGAGAAGAGCCAGAATCAAGGGACGGCCGGCAAGATGGGCGAGGCCGCCGAGCAGATCGAGCGGAACCAGCTCGGCCAGGCACGCTCGCGGCAGGAGCAGGCGCGGAACGAGATGCGAGACCTGCTCGACCAGATCCAGAACCGCCGCGAGCGCGAGCTGGCCCGCCTGGTGAAGGAGATGAAGAACGCCGAGGACGACCTGGCCAAAACCCGCGCCCGACAGGCGGAGAATCTCCGCAAGACCCGCGAGGCGAAGCGGAATCCCAACACCCAGCAGCGCAAGGAGCAGCTCCAGCGGCTCGCCAAGGAGCAGGCCGAGATCCGCAAGGACCTCGAGCGGCAGCTCCAGCGACTGGCGAAGCTCGGCGCTGATGCCGCCGAGCGCGCCGGGCGGACCGCCTCGGGCCGGATGGGCAAGGCGCAGGGCAACATGCAGGACGACCAGGGCGACCAGGCCGACAACGAGCAGGAGGAGGCGCTGGCCGACCTCGAGGAGGCGCAGGACGACCTCGAGCAGGCCCGGCGCGACGCCGAAGAACAACTGGCCGCCGAGCAGCTCGCGCGGATCGGCGATCAGCTCAAATCGCTGGCCGAGCGGCAGGACAAGGGCGTCGGCGAGACCAACGCCTACGAGCAGAAGCGGAAGCAAAAAGGCGGCGAGCTGTCGCGGCCCCAGCAACTGGGCGTCCGGGGCCTGGGCCAGGTCGAGGCCGGGCTGAAGGATGAGACCTCGGAGCTGGCCGGCACGCTTGACGGCGCGCCCGTGATCGCCCTGACGCTCCGCCGCGCGGCGGAGAAGATGGAGACGGCGGCCGGGCGTTTGCAGGAGATCAAGACGGACGAGCCCACCGAGGCCGCCGCGCGGGTCGCCGCCGGGCGGTTCAAGCGACTCCTCGAGTCGCTCAAGGCCGACCGCGGACAGGGTGCAGGAGGCGGCGGCGGTGGTGGCGGAGGTGGAGGTGGCGGCGGCGGTGCCCGCGGGCAGGACGACGGGATCCCGCCGACGGCGCAGCTCAAGCTGCTCAAGACCCTCCAGCAGGAGATCAACGACCGGACCGAGGCCCTCGACGAACAGCGGCGCCGGCACAAGAACCTCACCCCCGAGCAGGCCGCCGAGGCCAAAAAGCTCGCGGAGGATCAGGGCGTCCTGGCCGATATCGTCCGCGACATGACCCGGCCCCGACGCGACGATGGGGAGGAATGAGCAATGAAAAGGTTCCGACACGTTCTGATGACCCTGTCGATCGCCGCTGGCCTCGGCGTTACCGGGGGCGTGCTTCGCGCCCAGGAGCCCCCGGCGCCCAGGGACGACGGGCTCGAATCGCTGCTCGAAAAACTCTCCGAGCCGTCCGACCGCGCTGGGAGCAATTCGGCGAAGCCGGCGGATACGGGCAAGGCAAAGGACAGGGCCAACAGCAAGTCAGGCAAGTCGTCCGGTGGCGAGAAGGCCGGGAAGTCCGACGCGAAGGGCCAGAAACCCGGCGGCGGCCAGGCGGGTGCGAAAACCGGCAAGGGCGATGGGAAGGCGAAGGGCGCGGACTCGCTCTCGGGCGAGGACCAGGAGGTCGACGACCTGCTGAAGAAGCTGGGCGAGACGCCCGAGACGCCCGCGCGCGACGACCGCCCGCGCGGCGGCGCGGGCGGCAAACCCGATCCGTCCCAGCCTCCGGGACCCGGCGGAAAGCCGGGTCAGAAGCCGCCCGACCGCTCGAAGCTCAGCGGCAAGGACCGGGAGAATGACGAGCACCTCGAGGAGCTCGCCGGCCGCAAGCGTCGCAAGAAAAATGACGACGGCGAGCGAAACGGCCCCGCGGGCGAGCTGATCAAGCAGATGCGCGACATCGAGCAGAAGCTCGGGAAGCCCGATACCGGCGAGGGCACTCGCGAGGAGCAGAAGAAGGTCGTCAAGCGTATCGATCAGCTCATTGAGGAGGTCCGCCGATCGGGCGGGTCGTCGATGAGGACCGTGGTGCGCCGGGTGCGGCGGCCCGGTCAACAGCCCGGCCAACAGCAGCCCGGCGGGAAGGAGGGAGCGCTGGCGCGCGGGGCGCCCCTCCAGAAGCCGGCCCGGCCGACGACGAAGCACGCCAACGTCGGCGGCAAGGACATCTGGGGCCACCTCCCCGACGAGCTTCGGCAGGAGATCGAGAACCAGTCCAACGAGCTGCCCTTGAGCGCCAAGCAGGAGCTGATCGACCGCTATTACCTGTCCGTTGGCAAGGGGAAGCTGGTCCGGGAGGAGTCGCCATGAGGGCCCGAGCCGGCGGGTTCTTCGCGACCGCGGTAGCCGGGCTGGCGGCGTTCTCGTCGGTCCTCGGCCCCGCGCCGGCCGCCGCCCAGGAGGCGGGCAAGGAGCCGCCCAAGTCCGTCGGCCGGTTCGGCGAGGGCCGCCGCGGCGACGTGCCCGAAGGCACCGCCGAGATGATGACCGAGGAGACCGACCGCGCCATCCAGTCCGGCCTCGCCTGGCTGGCTCGCAACCAGAACGCCGACGGCTCCTTCGGCAGCGGGACGTACAAGGGCAACATCGCCGTGACCAGCCTCGCCGGGCTGGCGTTCATGGCCTCCGGCTCCAGCCCCGGCCGCGGGCCCTACGGCGCACCGATCGACCGCGCCCTGGCCTACGTGATGGACAATACCTCGCCCAGCGGCTTCATCACCGTGCCAGGATCGTCGACGCACGGGCCGATGTACTCGCACGGGTTCGGGACCCTGTTCCTGGCCGAGGCGTACGGGATGACCCACCGCCCCGAGATCCGCGAGAAGCTCCGCAAGGCCGTGCAACTGATCCTCGACACCCAGAACAACGAGGGCGGCTGGCGCTATCAGCCGGTCAAGCACGACGCC